>CAUSLO010000001.1:0-103847 GCA_963532875.1 uncultured Clostridia bacterium
ATTATTTTCAAAATGGTATTAACACAAATGATGATGAAGAACTTGAAATTTTAACGGAAAAAGCAATAGAGGGAGGTTTCCCAAGCATTACTGAATATTGTAAGTGTAGCAGTTTACAAGAAAATACAAGCTATGCTGACCTATATACTACCTTATTAAACAAAATTAGCTCTTTACCGAAAGGCAAAGAATTTGTTTTGAGAGAGTTAATCGCAACACCGCCGGCATTGATTGGCAGATGGTTTTATGAAAATGTAAATAAGGGACTTGTAAAAAATGTGGAACACATCGGAAAAGCTGAAGGTGGAGTAGAAAAATACAAAAGAATATAAGACTTATTCAAAAAGCTACGCAGTGCGTGGCGAATTGGAAAAGAATTTAGATAATGTTGGAGGTGCATTTAATGGTAGATGAAAACAGAGAAATTGTAGTGATAGATGAAACTACAATGAAAAGCAAGATTTACTATATACGAGGTCAAAAGGTTATGCTTGACTTTGAACTTGCTGAAATATATGGGTATGAAACAAAAACATTTAATCAGCAAGTTAAGAATAACATAGAAAAATTTGATGAAGATTTTAGATTTCAACTTACAAAAGATGAATGGGAATTTTTGAGGTCAAAATTTTTGACCTCAAAATCAGATGAAGGTTCAGGCGGTAGAAGATATATGCCTTATGCCTTTACAGAACAGGGGATCTATATGCTTATGACTGTATTAAGAGGAGAACTTGCTGTTAAGCAAAGCAAGGCTTTAATACGAATGTTTAAGAATATGAAAGACTTTATAATTGAAAATCAAGATTTTATCGGTTCAAAAGAGTTAGTCCAAATAGTTATACAAACCAATCGAAATACAAATGATATAGCAAAAATAAATGATAAAATTAGTACCTTGGCAACAAAAGAAGATTTGAAAAAAGTAATGGATAATTTTATAGATCCAGACACTTATAAACACTTCCTTTTGATGAATGGGAATAAGATTGAAGCTGATGTTGCCTATACAAAAATATACAAGTCAGCAAAGAAAAGCATTTATGTAATAGATAACTATATAGGCTTAAAAACCTTAGAATTATTGAGGATTACAAAAGATAATGTTGAAGTCATTATATTTAGTGACAATGTCAGAAATAAGGATATGCTTACAAAAAATATTCTAAATGATTTTATAAGAGATTATCCTAATATTAACTTAAAAATGAAGACTGCAGGCAAAAGGTATCACGATAGGTATATTGCAATAGACTATGGAACAGAAAATGAAGCCTTTTATCTTTGCGGAGCATCATCAAAGGATGCAGGGAATAAGATATCAAGTATTACCAAAATAGAAGAATCCTCTCAGGATATGTATCATACAATGTTTGGTGGAATGTTAAACAATAAGGATTTGAAAATTTAGTATGCAAATAACAGATTAGACAGTTATATGAGTTTTAAGCAAGGTGCTAGAAGTAAGAAACTATCGTATTTTTTAGTTGCAACAAAAATGGACAGAATATGTGAACAAAGACGATAAGTAAAATTGGGGAAGTAACCAACGAGGTTGTTGTCCACTTTTAATACTTTTGTATCTTTTTACCTTATTTACTTGTCTACTACACTGGTTTCACAATAAAAGCACACTTGCAAAAAAAGTCAATGCGTGTTAAGTTGGTTCTAGATAATCGTGGGTGCCGAGAGGCTGAGATAACTTTAAGTTGACCAAACCTGATCTAGGTAATGCTAGCGTAGGGATGATTACAGAGTTTACTATTTATGGACCTGCGAAGGTCTATTATTTTTTTGGAGGGAATAGTGAACTCATTTGACTACACAGCGGATAAGTATGAACAGTGGTTCAAAAATAACCATGAACTATTTAAGAGTGAATTAAAAGCAATCCAAAATTTAATAGAAGAAGACTTAGGGGAAGCCTTAGAAATCGGAGTAGGCACTGGAGTTTTTGCTGAAGCATTAAATATCAAAGAAGGAATTGAGCCATCAAAAGAAATGGCAAAATATGCATTAGCAAGAGGTATTGATGTAACCATTTCAGGCATTGAAGAGTTTAAAACAGAAAAGAAATACAATTCTATATTTATGATTACAGTCGACCCGTTCATTAAAAATCTAGAGCGAGTATTTAAAAAAATCCATAACATGTTAACTAATTCAGGTTGCATATATTTAGTTATCTTAGACAGAGAAAGTCCATTAGGAAAGATATATAACGAAAACAAAGAACAAGATGAGAATTATAAATATGCAAATTTTCACTCATTTGATGAAGTAAACAAAATGCTGTCAAAACGATTCAACATTGAAAAAGTTACGCAAACAATATTTAAATTAGATAACCAATACCAAGAGCCAATTGATGGACATGGTGAAGGAATATTTTGTGCCATTAGAGCAAGGAGGAAGAAATGAAAGTAAGTTTAGCAATTCAGATTTTGCCAGATACGGTAGTTAGTGAGGATGTAATAAGAGTTGTTGATGAAGTTATTGCATATATCAAATCAACAAAATTGAACTGCATTGTTGGTCCATTTGAGACAACCATTGAAGGAGATGATTTGGATCAAATGATGGATATCGCAAAGAACTGCATTAAGATGTCGGTTGAAAGTGGCGTGCCTGGAGTGGCAAGTTACATGAAGTTGTTCTATCGACCAAATGGCGATTTATTCACTATTGAGGAGAAAATAATAAAGCATCAATAGTGTTAACAATAATGGCTGATAACGAACAAAATAAGGTAAATAAGAAAAAAATAGTAGAAAATATCATTAAAGGGGTAGTCCCTATAGTCTTTGTTCTACTTATACTAGCCATTTGGCAGATAATTGTTTCAACTGGGAAGGTTAGTGAATTTATTTTGCCATCACCCAAAAGTGTCGGGATTAAACTAAAACAGAACTTTCATTTGATAATGAAAAGACATTTTGGATACACATTAATTTCAGCTTTATCGGGACTATTCATTGGGCTATTGGTAGGATTTATATTCGCCATCCTAATGGATAGATTCAATATTTTAAATTTAGGTTTCAGACCAATTTTGGTTATAAGCCAAACAGTGCCAACTGTTGCAATCGCACCATTGCTGGTTATTTGGTTTGGAATAGGACTTGCCCCAAAGATTATCCTTGTATCCCTCACGACCTTCTTTCCAATAGCAATTGCACTAGCAGATGGATTTAGAAGTGTGAGTACAGACCAAAAGAATTTATTAAGGTCTATGGGAGCAAATCGAGCGCAAATATATTGGTATGCAAAATTTCCTGCAGCGTTACCTCAATTTTTTTCTGCGATGAAGATATCAACAACATATGCAATAGTTGGGTCTGTAATTGCTGAATGGATTGCTGGCGATAGAGGTATAGGAGTGTACATATCAATTATGAGAAGAGCATTTGGATATGCAAGTATATTTGTTGCAGTAATCATAATATCAGCCTCAAGTTTAATTTTAGTTGGGATATTGGATATATGTAAGTTTTTAGTAATCAAACAACATGGAGGATATAGTGAAAAGAATTAGCAGAAAATCATTAATTTTATTTCTTACAATTACATTAGGTGTAGTTTCAATTTTTGCATTTGTAGGATGCAATAAGAAGCAAGCAAAAGATAAACTAACAGAAGTTCAGTTCATGTTAGATTGGACGCCAAATACAAATCATACTGGCATATATGTTGCAAAAGCCTTAGGTTATTATAAAGACGAAGGGTTGAATGTAAGTATTGCACAGCCTGGAGATACAGGAACTTCTCAGTATGTTGCGGCATCAAATCGGAACAAGGCAATATTCGGTGTTGATTTTCAAGAACAGATGTATGCAAACTATTTTGCAGGAGTTAATGTAAAAGCAATTGCCGCAATACAACAACACAACACATCAGGCATTCTATCTCTCAAGAGTGATGGCATAAACAGACCCAAAGATATGATAGGTAAAAAGCACGCTACTTGGGGGTTGCCAGTAGAACAAGCAATAATTGAAGATTTAATAAAACAAGATGGTGGTATTATACCAACCGACACAAATGAACTATACAACACAAATTATATAACCGACTCAGTTGCGGCACTAGAAGCAAAAGATAAAACAAAAATCAACAGTGCTTGGGTATATGAGTGCTGGGATCTAGTAAAGGCAAAGATGAAGAATGCAAACAAGTTTAATTATTTTGCATTTAAAGACATAAACAAAATACTAGATTGGTACACCCCAGTGCTAATAGGAAATGAGGACTACATGAAACACAACCCTACAGTAACAAAGAAGTTTTTAAGGGCAACAAAGAAGGGATATGAGTATGCAATTAACAATCCAGAAAAGGCAGCTGAGATTCTAATGCAATCAGCCCCTGAATTGCAATCAGAAAGAGATTTCATAATTGAAAGTCAAAAGTTAATATCAAAAAAATATTACAACGCCGATGCGGGAGAAAAATGGGGCTATATAGACGAAGAAAGATGGCAAAGATTTTATGAATATTTAAATAGTCTTAAAGACGTAATACAAATGAAAATGCATACAATAGGTGATGCAACACAGATAACAGACATCCCAACAAATTTTGGCTTAACAAAGGAATATTTAGACTAATGAAAATACTTGAAGCAAGAAATATTTCACAGCAATATCAAGGCGAAGATGTTATTTCAGATATCAACTTAGAATTACATAAAAAAGAGATAGTATGTCTTGTTGGGAGTAGCGGAGTAGGTAAGACAACGCTATTTCAAATATTGTCAGGATTAAATATGCCTACCGCAGGTCAAGTATTGTGTAACGGTGAAGATGTAACTGGCAAGACTGGAAGAGTAGGCTACATGCTACAAAACGACCTATTGTTGCCACATTTAAATGTTTTAAAAAACGCATCAATATCGTTAAAACTAACAGGCACATCTTCAGCCGTTGCAAAAGCAATAACTGAACAATATTTAGAAATGTTTGGATTATTTGGATGTGGTAAGAAATTCCCTCATCAATTATCTGGCGGAATGAGGCAGCGAGTAGCCTTTCTCAGAACCTTTTTATTCTCAAAAGAAGTCCTACTCTTAGATGAGCCATTTTCAGCACTTGATCAAATAACAAAACAAGAAATGTGGAATTGGTTCTTGTCTATATCAAAGCAACTCTCTCTATCAACACTATTCATCTCTCATGATATCGAAGAAGCAGTATTTCTTTCTGATAGAATATACGTTATGGCTGGAAAACCAGGGAAGATAGTAAAAATAGTAAATATAGATCAAGAAGAACGAGATGAACAATATCGTTTATCATCTAAAATTCAAAAATATAAAAAGGAAATTTTAGAGGGATTAGTACAATGTAACATAAAATAATTGCAACTACTAATTATAGTATGTCTAATCCGTTAATATTAATTAATCCTAAGTGTGTAGTTAAACTATAAGAGTGGTTTAAGATAAGGTAGTAGTAGCATGAGCCTTATGAACAAGAACTATATTAACTTTGTATATTGAGGCTGATGAATTTTCCTCAAATAGAAAATGGCAAGTTTTTTAATGCAAGATGCAATCTAGAGTCTTCGTAAACCTATTCACAGACAGAACTCAAGAAGATATTAAAGGAAATTAATCTGGGAGTTATGGCCTGGTATCCTTTATGACATGGAGACAAAACTTTAACAAATGAATCTGTGTTTACACGGTTAGCAAGGAAATATGGGAAGACTAACGCTCAGATTATTTTGCGTTGGCACATACAAGATGGAAACATGGTTATTCCTGGATCGAAAAATCCAGAGCATATAAAAGATAACTTTGATATATTTGACTTCGCACTCTCTGATGAAGACATGAGAGCAATTGCTAAAATAAATAAAGGTGTTCCTTATTATACCCAAAGGAACTTTTGGACGCATATGCGAAGATGGAATAGAGGGAGGATAAGTAGGATAAATTAGGGTTATTTGCTTAGGAATTAGTAAAAAAATTTAAGATTAAAAAATTAAAAATAGAAATAGTTGTTGTAGAGGGCGTTTGAATTATTGAAAAAGCGATAAATTTGATATAATTTGACAAAGGAGAACAAATGAACGGAACACTTATAGTTATTTCAGGGTATAGCGGAGTAGGTAAAGGAACAGTAATTCCTTTAGTTTTGAAGAAATTGAAAAACACTAAGAAAACTGTTTCATGTACAACTAGAGAAAAAAGAGACGGTGAAAAGAATGGTGTTAATTACTATTTCATCACCGAGGATGAGTTCAAGGAAAAGATAGCAAATAATGAATTTCTTGAGTATACTCAAACATACACCAATTATTATGGAACTTTGAAGAGTGAGATAGATGATAATTTGGCAAACGGAAAAAACATGATTCTTGAGTTAAATGTGGTAGGGGCTTTAAGAATAAAAGAGTTATATGAAGATTGTCTCACAATATTTATACAGCCACCATCACTTGGAGATTTGAGGAAAAGACTAATCGGGCGTGGAACAGAAAGTGCAGAAAGTCTAGGCAAGAGATTAGCAGAAATAGAATTTGAAAGATCACAATTGCACCTTTATGATTTTGTGGTTACAAACGATGAACCAGAAAGATGTGCAAATGAAATGATAGAAATAATAAACGACAATATTGAGGAGGAATAGGACAGTGTTATTAGAACCACCGATTGACAAATTAATTAAAAAAGCAGAATGCAGATATGCATTAACTTGTGCTGTTTCAAAAAGGGCTAGAGAACTAGCGACATCTGTTGAGGAAACTGGACAAACATTAACTGAAAAACCAATTACGATTGCATGTAGAGAAATCTATGACGGCAAGCGTAAGATTGTAAATGAACAATAATTTAAAAGGTAAGAAGGTTATCGTTGGCGTTACAGGTGGTATCGCCGCATATAAAGCATGTGAAATAGTTTCAAGATTGGTATCATATGGTGCTGATGTAAAGGTGATTCAAACAAAATCATCTCTAGAATTTGTTACGCAATTAACATTTTTTAATTTATCCAAAAATCCGGTCTATGTAGATATGTTCGCCGAAGTAAGTGATAAAGAATTTAACGTGAAGCATATTGAATTGGCAAAATGGGCGGACATTTTTGTTGTCGTTCCAGCGACAGCTAATGTCATAGCAAAATTTGCTAATGGAATTGCAGATGACCACTTATCAACTACATACCTAGCGTGCAAGGCAAAGAAAATAATTTGTCCTGCCATGAATACAAATATGTGGGAGAATGAAACAACACAAGCGAATGTTGCAAAACTAAATGATGAGGGTGTGATTTTCGTTGGGCCAGGAGTGGGCAGATTAGCATGCAATACATGTGGAGTTGGTAGACTTGAAAATGTAGATGAAATTATTTCGACTATCGTTGATGAACTTACAGTCAAGTATGATTTAGAAGGAAGAAAAATTTTAGTTACCACGGGTGGGACAAAAGAAAAGATTGACCCAGTTAGATTTATAACCAATAACTCATCTGGCAAGATGGGATTAGAAATTGCCAAAGCAGCAGAAAAGAGAGGAGCAGAAGTTACCTTAGTAGTAGGGAATGTATCGGTAAATATTCCTAATATTTTCAAAAATGTAATTTCAGTTGAAAGTACGCAAGAGATGTATGAAAGTGTAAAGAACGAATTTGATAATGTTGATACATTCATATTCGCTGCAGCACCAAGCGATTATAAAGCAAAGCAGTCTTGCGAAAATAAAATCAAAGGCAAAGACATAACCTTGCAACTAACAAAAAATGTAGACATTGCAGCGAGCATCGGTAAAATCAAAAAAACCAAAAAAGTTGTAATATTTTCTGCTGAGACAGAAAACCTAATTGAAAACACGAAGAAAAAAATTAAAGAGAAAAATGCAGATTTTGCAGTTGCTAACAATTTACTTCAAAGTGGGGCAGGGTTCAATGTAGATACCAATATCGTTACAATCATAACAAACGATGGAAAACAAGAAGAGTATCCAATTTTAAAAAAGAGAGAAGTAGCAAACCTAATTTTAGATAAGATAGTATAATAATCTCAATGATAGCCGAAGTAGTAATAAATCGTTCAAACTTACATTTAGACAAAACCTTTGATTATATAGTTGATGACAATGTAACAATAGGAAGTAGGGTTTTGGTCAATTTTGCAAACTCTACCCTTATCGGTATTGTTGTCAATTTGAAGGAAACGTCAGAATTTGAAAAACTAAAGGAAGCACAATTTTTAGATTCTCCATTAGACGAAAACAAGATAGAATTGATGAAATTCATGGTGAGTAGGTATCACTTAAGGATGATTGACGTCCTAAAGTTATTCGTTCCTAAGAAAATGCGTGAACAAGCAGAGCCCGAAAGAGGAAAGATATATTTCCAACTATCAGATATTTCAGATGAAGAATTGGCAGAAAAAGTGAAATCTGAAAAGCAGATGAACTGCATTGAGTACCTTAAAAAATATCATGGTGAATATGGGACAATATTATGCGAAAGATTTGATAGGGGAGTTGTTAGTGTACTTTTAAGCAAAGGGGTACTTCTAAAATCAAGTAGATATCAGAACACAAACCAAATAAAAGCATTAGACATTAAAGACAAAGATATTACGCTTACACCAGATCAACAAAAGGTAGTAGATGAAATCTTATCAGGCGATGGTAAATATTTACTAAAGGGTGTTACAGGTTCTGGTAAAACAGAAGTATATAAGAAAGTCATTAAGGAAATGATAAAACAGGGGAAGACTGCCATAATGTTAGTCCCTGAAATTTCTCTTACTCCACAAATGCTTGGGAATTTCCGTAATGATTTTGGAGAAGAAGTTGCCGTCTTGCATTCTAAGTTAAATGACACAGAAAGATATAACGAGTGGAAGAAAATCAAGGAAGGTGAAGCAAAAGTAGTTATAGGACCTAGGTCGGCAATTTTTGCTCCTTGTAAAGACTTAGGAATAGTTATAATCGACGAATCTCATGATGGTAGTTACATAAGCGATACTAATCCTAGATACGACACAAAAGAAGTTGCTGAGTTCTTGTGTGAGCAGTTGAATTGCAAGTTTGTGATGGGATCAGCAACGCCAGATATTGAATCATACTACAAAGCCAAAGAGGGCAAATATAAGTTGCTTAAGTTGGATAATAGAATTTCTCAACATGAGATGCATGATATAGAAATTGTAGACACTAGGAGTCAAAACTTACACTCTCAAGTTTTTTCTAATGAGTTATTAGAAGCAATACAGACTGCATTAGAAAAAAAAGAACAAGTGATGATTTTATTAAACCGAAGAGGATTTTTCCCACACACAATTTGTAACGATTGTGGGGAAGTCGTAAAGTGTCTCAACTGCGATATTGGTTTAACATACCACAAAAAAGAAAACATAATGATGTGCCACTATTGCGGTACAAAGTATCATGTAGTTAATAAGTGCCCAAAGTGCGGAAGTTATAGATTAAAACCATCTAGTTATGGTACAGAAAAACTAGAACACTTATTGCAAGAAATATTTAGAGAATATGACCCTAAAGTTATACGAATGGACGTAGATACAGTAACGGCAAAAGAAGGGTATTATCACATACTTAAAGAATTTCAAGATGGTAAGGTGGACATTCTTGTTGGAACACAGATGATTGCCAAAGGACATGATTTCGGGAACGTTACGGTTGTTGGGATATTAGAAATGGATAGGCAACTATTTCGTTGCGACTATATGTCTGCCGAAAAGACATTTCAATTGGCGACGCAAGTTTCGGGCAGAGCAGGTAGGGCAGATAAAAAAGGACGAGTTATTCTTCAAACATTTTGCCCATTCCATTATGTATATCATTTCATTCACAAAAGCGACTATGAAGGTTTTTACGAAAAGGAACTAAATATTCGTGCTGGGACAAAGTTTCCACCATTTGCAAAAATATTGAGAATCATGTTTGTTGGCAAAGAGCATGAAAAAATCAGAGAGGCAATGAAGCCAATATACCTAGAGATAAAGGAGTTACAAAAAACATATGGAGAGTTCATACATTTCAAAGCAAGCGAATCTGTTTTAGCGAGGGCAAATAGTTCTTTGAGATATAACGTAATAGTTAGAATGGAAAATGCTCAATTTGATAAAATACTAGACGAAATATATAATATTATAGATAAATATCCAAGCGATGAAGTCTCAATATTTGTAGAGATAAATCCACACGATATTGCTTAGGAGAAACATGAGTAAATACGTTGTATTAAAAGCACCACATCCAGTGTTGGCACGTAAATCCGAGCCAGTTGTCAAGTTCGATAAGGACTTGCATAAGATGCTTGATGATATGAAAGAGACACTAGAATATTGTAATGGGCTTGGTCTAGCAGCACCACAAGTTGGGATCAATAAGAGGGTAGCAATAATTGACACTGATGATGGATACTTCGAGATTATCAACCCAGTTTTAATTGAGCACTCAGGATTCCAAGTAGGTCCTGAAGGATGCCTCTCAATACCAAACAAACAAGGACAAGTTAAAAGATATAAAGAAATCAAAGTAAAGGCTTTTGACAGAGACGGAAAAGAAAAAATACATCACGTTACAAACCTAACAGCAAGAGCATTTCAACATGAGATGGATCACTTAGATGGAATTCTTTTCACAGATAAATGTGATGACACATACGAAGTATGAAGATAATCTTTTTAGGTAGCGGAGAATTTTCAACAAAGGTATTAGAAACCTTAACTTCAAAAATTAAAATTCATAGTGTAGTAACCACCCTAGATAAAAGACAAGGCAGAGGACAACAATTTGTAAAGCCACTTGTTAAGCAGTTTGCCGAAAAAAACAATATAAAATGTTTCCAATGTGAAAAAGTTTCAAAAGACGGTCTAACATATTTTCAAAATGAAAAGCCAGACATAGTAGTAACCGCTGCGTTTGGTCAGATTCTCTCAAAGGAGTTTTTAGAGATACCCAAAATTGCTGTTCTAAATGTTCACGGTTCAATATTGCCAAAGTATAGGGGAGCGTCTCCAATACAGCAAGCAGTTATAGATGGTGAAAAAGAAACAGGAGTATCCATCATGCGAACTGTATACGACTTAGATGCAGGAGACATTCTTTTATGTAAAAAAATTTCAATAGATAAGTCTGACACATCTCAAACCGTATTTGATAAAGTGGCACAGTTAGGTGGCGAAGCAATCATAGAAGCAATTAAACTAATTGAAAGTGGGGAATATTCTTTCACCCCACAAGACCATACAAAAGCAACATACACTAAGATGATCAAGAAAGAGGATGCAAGAATTGATTTTAATAAAACCGCAGAAGAAATATGTAATCACGTTCGAGGAATGTACAACTGGCCCATTGCATTTTTCAGCATCAAGGATGAAATAATAAAAGTGCATGAATGCGAAGTAGTTAATGATGATACAAACAAAGTTGCAGGAACGGTAGAGTTAGCAGACAACAAAAATGGTCTAATAGTTAATTGTGGCAAAGGACAAATTAGATTATCAAAGATACAAAAATTATCAGGTAAAGTGCTAGAAGACAAGGTCTTCTTGAATGGATATAAAATACATATTGGGACTATTTTAAATGACTAGGTTTTAAGAAATGATTGAATATTTGAATGACTCATTGCTAGTCTTAAAAGAAGTATATTTAGACAAAAAGTATGTAAATGTAGCCCTAACACACGTAAAGGTATCACCCCTTGTAACAAAAATAGTGTACGGCGTCATCGAAAATGACATTTTACTAGAGAACACCCTAAACAAACTAGTCCAGAAGAAACCAAACAATACGGTAGTTATCATTCTTAAAATTGGAATATATCTGTTACTTTTCTCAGATAACATCCCAGCATATGCGGTAGTAAATGAATGTGTAAATTTAACGAAGCGAGTTGGTAAAAAAGAATTAGCAGGGTTTGTGAATGGCGTTTTAAAGAAGGTCTCTTCAAAACAAGTAGATATAGATGATGCCAAGATAAATAAGCCAGATTGGTTCATAAACAAATTAAATAAAACATATGATGCCGAAACAGTTAAGAGGATAGTTACAGCAAAGTCCTTAACTCAAGAGCATGTAAGAATAAATCTTGGAAAGAAAATTAAACTAGAAGAAAAATTAAAAAGCAAAAATATTCCATATACAAAAACTAGCGTTGGTGGCTTTTATGTTCAAATCAACAGTTATATAAAACAATTGATGCATGACGGATATTTAACAATTATGTCGCCGTCTTCAATGCTTACATGTCAGGCATTTAATATAAAAGAAAATACAAAACTGTTAGACATGTGTGCTGCCCCAGGAGGTAAGTCAATTTATCTATCTGAACTTGCAAACGGCGAATGTGAGATAACCGCATGCGATATTCATTATCATCGTCTTAACCTAATATCTTCATATGCCAAAAGAATGGGAACAGAAAACATAAAAATAGAAAAACGAGATGCCAAAATATTTAATCAAGATTTTGAAAATGCATTTGATTACGTTTTGCTAGATGCCCCTTGCTCCTGTCTTGGTACTTTCTTAAAGCATCCAGATATATTTTTAAATGCAAAAGAAAGCAATATTGCAAACTTAGCAAAGCAACAAAAAGAAATAGCAGATAATGCTGTTAGATATTTAAAGAATGGTGGGTATCTAATCTATTCAACGTGTACAATATTCCCAGAAGAGAATGAGAGAGTAGCGGATTATATCGCTGAGAAAATTTCTGAAGACTACACAGATTGCTGTTTGAATGGCAGATATTTATCCTTGTTTGATAAGTTCAATGAAGGTTTCTTTATATCAAGGTTTAAGAAATGAAAAACATTTTAACGATATCAAAGCAAGAGTTTTTAGAGTGTTTAGGGATTTCCGATGGGTATGTATATCACCAAGTTTTAGGGTTTATCTCAAATGGCAAATCATATGATGAAATGTCGAGTATTTCAAAGGGGCATAGACAAAAACTAAAGGAAGAAATTGAGGGGATTCCAGCATCAATTAAACAGATTCAATTTAGTAAAGACGGAACAAAGAAATATCTATTTGAGTTAACAGATGGCAATCTAATTGAAGCGGTTTATATGAAAAATTCATATGGCAATACTATATGTCTATCCACCCAAGTTGGATGTAGGATGGGATGTAAGTTCTGTGCTTCAACTATAGGGGGAAAGGTTAGAGATTTACACTATAGCGAAATGATTGCACAGGTAATTTTATTAAATAAAGATAACGGTGGAAATGCTAAAAACAAAGTCATAAAAAATATTGTATTAATGGGAATAGGCGAGCCATTAGACAATTACGATAACGTCATTTCATTCATACTAGGAATTACTGGGGACAAGTTATCCTTTCAATTTAGTAAAAGATCAATATCTATTTCAACTTGTGGGTTAGTAGACAAGATTAAAACCTTGATGTCTGAAAAGATGCCGATAAACCTTTGTATTAGTCTACACGCACCACTTGATTCAATTAGGTCTCAGATTATGCCAATTAATAATAAGTATTCTGTAGGCGATATTTTAAATGTCTGTGAAGAGTATTATAAAGCAACAAAAAGGCAGATAATTTTTGAGTATGTAATGATAAGGGGTATCAACGACACGCCCGAATGCTTTGATGAAATAGTAAAGATATCAAAAAGAATGGATTGTCATTTTAATTTCATAATCCTTAATCAAGTAAAGGAATCAAAATACGTCGGCACTTCAAAAACCCTAGTATATAACTTTGTAGATAAATTAAAAAAAAGTGGAGTTAATGCAACAGTACGCAGAAGTTTCGGCAGTGATATAGATGGAGCATGTGGTCAATTGAGACGTAACGTTTTAGAGTTAGAAAAATGAAGGGTATAGTTTGTAAAATAATTTCATCTAGGTATTCCATTTTATCTGAAGATAAAGTATATGTTGCAAGCGTGAGAAAAAGACTTGCAGATAAAAGAGTATGCGTTGGGGATTCTGTAGATTTTGAAAAGTATCAAGGGTCTTATGTAATTACTGAAGTGTATGAAAGAAAAAATGAACTTATACGTCCTAGAATTTCAAACATAGACAAATGCTATATCGTCATATCAAACAGGCCAGAGCCAGACTACATCCTTGTGGACAAACTAATTGTTAATTGTCTGTATGAAGGCATTGATATATGCATAATTGTGAACAAGATAGACGAGAAAACAATTGACCTAACTGAATATGGCGAACTATATGAGACAATTTACGTTTCTGCTTATACAGGTGAAGGTATGCAAAAACTAGAAGAAAGCATGAGAGATAAAACTTGTGCAATAGTTGGGCAATCAGGTGTTGGAAAAAGTTCTATAATCAACTATCTACTAAACGAAGACAAAATCAAAGTAGGAGACATATCAAAACATATAGATAGAGGGAAACATACCACGAGACATATAGAAATATATCAAACTAATAACAACGCAAGAATAATAGATACGTGCGGATTTTCTATACTAAACACAGTTCAAATTAAAAAAGAAAACCTAAGAAATTATTTTGAAGAATTTGATAAATATCGTGATGATTGCGAATTTAAGTCATGCTTACATTTAAATGAAAAAAATTGTAAAATTAAAGAGATGGTGGGGACAGAAATATCTAAAAATAGATACGAACGATACATAAAAATACTGAATGAAATCATTGAAAAAGAGGAGGGGGAAAGATGATCAAAGTAGCACCTTCAATTTTATCAGCAGATTTTTGCAAAATGGGAGAGGCAGTCCAGAATATAAAAGAATGGGGGGCTGATTGGGTACACTGTGATGTTATGGATGGACAGTATGTTCCAAATATAACTTTTGGGATGCCAATGATTAAAGCTTTAAGAAAGTATACGGATATGTTTCTAGATGTTCATTTGATGATAGATCGTCCAGAGAGATATGTGGAGGAATTTTGCAAGGCGGGAGCGGATATGATTACATTCCATCCAGATGCATCAGAAGATATTACCAAATGTATAGAGATAGTTAAAAAGAACAATGTAAAAGTTGGACTTGTCGTAAATGCAGATAAAGATGTAGATATCGTTTTACCATTTTTAGATAAAGTAAATATGATTTTAATAATGACAGTGCAAGCAGGATTTGGAGGGCAGTCATTTAAATATGATTGTTTGAGTAAAGTGCAAGAAGTATATCGACTACGAGGAAAAAACAAATATAATTATTTAATTGAAATAGATGGGGGAGTCTCTCCAAAAACAATAAATGATTGTAAGGATGCTGGTTGCGATGTTGTAGTCGCAGGCAGTGCAGTATTTAACGCAGAAAATAAAAAGGAGATGATAAAACTCCTCAAGTCATAATATTACCCGAATAAAAAAAGGATTTAATAAATGATTATTTTGACTTAGATGTTCTCAAGCAACGAGTACAAACGTATGCTGTTTCAACAGAATTATCGTTTTCAATTTTTACTTTATGTACATTGGCTGCCCAAGAATGTCTTGTTTTTCTATTAGAGTGGCTAACTCTATTACCGCTCATTTGACCTTTACCACATATACTGCAAACTCTTGACATGGTTTCCTCCAAAAATCCTTTTCAATTCTAACAAAGAAAGATATTTTAATCAACTAAAAAGTAAGCCATTAGAAGTCATTTAACAGACATTGCAGTTTTACAATTCAGTCTTATTCTTTTACTTCCCAATATCCAGCCTTAGTAGAACCATGATGAATCAACTTAGATTTTTTCTTAAGTTCATTCATGTGGTATTTGATGCCATCCTCAGTTAAATGCAGAATTTCTGCAAGTTTTCTCCTAGTTAAATGCCTATCTGATTTTAGCAAATTCAAAATATTTGCTTGGGTCGTACCTCTGCCATCACGTACAAATTTATTAAATGGGATAGTAACGTAGATAAAATTCCCATCAAACGTAAATGCATCTTCCCCATATTTTTCAACTATTGTACGAACACCATGCCCGCTTCCTTCTGCAAATTTGCATATTTTAAAAATATTAAATAAAGCCTTATTTATAGGTTTAGAAATACCGTTTAGAAATTTTGTTTTCGTTAGCCCTTTCGGAATTCCACCATATGATTCAATTTCAATTCTATCTGAGTAGACATATATATGTACGCTACTCATTTCATTCCACTTGTAGTGCACACAAGCGTTATACCAAGCCTCTTTAAATGCATCCATGCTAAACATCTTTATTTCTTTTCTAGGTCTAATTGTTGTGTCTACGTGTGTTTGATTAATAGCCAGAATATAGTTTTTCGCTTCTTCCATAGCAAGAAGTAAACATTTACCATTAGATTCAAATTGTCTTAGTAAGTGTGATTTGTCGGTGTTAGCAAACACTGAAACATCAACAGATATATCATTTTTATCAGCCAAAAGTTCTGCCATTAAATTGTAATCTCCATTTGGAGTTCTAAGATTCAAATTGGCTTCAAATGTTGAATTATCATATTTAAAGTAAGAATTGGATAAATAATTTTTCAGACATTGAAAAGTTAGAGTACTTCTTCTTGAAGGAATAATTGTGATATCCTTACTTCCACTCAATGTTGTCCATAAGTCCGATTCATATTCTGGATATTTTTTTAATCTTTCTTTTGATGAACCTATTCTGATATATCTTTCTTTTTTAAATTCTGTAATCACGCTATGTGCAGCAGGGATTCTTAAATAAACAATTCTCTTACCATCTATTGCAAGTGTTTCAAATTTTAGAGCGATAGATGGTTGAAGGTTTCTCGCCAAGTAATGTTTGAAGACTTCAGACCCATTAATTTCGAGATCATATTTAAAATTAGTACCAATGATTCTTTTACTTGAATTTTTAATACCCCAAATCATGTACCCATATTTTTGTTCGTTAAGAGCAGCAGAATTAGATAAGGCAGATATATATTCACCAATTTCTTGGTAATATTTTTTCGCTGGATAATTTGATTTGAATTCTATCCATTCACACTCGGGGTTTTCTTCAATTAATTTTAAAAGAAATTCTTTGTTCATTATGTATCTCGCAAAAAACAATTATGGACAGTATAAATGAAATGTTTCAAACAATAAAGGGTAATGAGAATTTGCATTTTATCTAGATGGTATTTCTTTTGGTTATGTCATGAATTATAACTTATGGTATAATCACCTTAACTTTTTAGGACGTAAATGAAAACAATAAAAAAAATAGTATCTTTAATTTGTCTTGTAGCTGTATTGCTAACTCTTTTTACTGCATGTGGTAAGGTAAAATCATATGATAGTTCATCAGTTATACATGACGATGTATATAATAAAAATCAAAAATTAAAATTAGAACAAGATAGACGACCAACGGAGTATGCAGAAAAAACATATACATTTGCTGGAAGAACGCATAAGTATAATAAGAACACTAGAAATATTGTTGCATTAAGTGGGGCGGGAGACCTGATTGCATTTGGTATAAAACCAAGAGCAATGATGAACGAAAGGGAATATCCAGAATATTTTTCGGGCACAGCAGTCCTAGAAAACAGTCAACCATTTGATAAAGAAGAAATAAGGAAATACAAACCAGAGTTGATATTTGTATATGAAAAGATGTCGCTGAGAGATCAAGATAGATTAAGAGAAATTGCTCCAGTAATTCCATTGTTGAGCACATCATTCAGTGAAGAAAAACGCTTAAGACAAATACAAGAAATTTTTGATATTGATGAGTCATTTGTTCAAGAGAAAATTAAATATGTTAATGACTTAAAAGAAAGATATATAAATGCAATTAGAAAACTTGTAAAGAAGAATGAAACTTTAACATTTTTCTCTGTAACAGACGGAATAACAATTTTAAAAACAGATAGTTGGTTCTTTAACTATATTGCATATAAAGAATTGAAAATCAACATGTTGCAAAGTGTATCCGATGAGATAAATCGTCCAAACGTTATGCCATTTTCACCATTGAGTCCTGAAAAGATAAGGGAATATGAGGGAGACTTTAATATATGTGTAGACCTATCGGGAACGGTGGATAGTTTTTCAAATAAAGGAAATAAAGACAGAGCCGCAGCATGGAAATTTATGAAAAGTGTAAAAGAAAATACAATGCTATGCATCCCAGCTAAAATATATGCGACGAAAGAAGTGCTATTTTTAAATGATCAATATGGTTTAATCTATTCAGCAATAAAATACAAAATTACAAAATTTAAAAAATGAAGAGTAGGCTAAATAATACACATAAGTTTATTATACTCATTATAGTATCGTTAGTTTTGATGTTTATTTTTTCTGTTTTATCTATGGTAATCGGACAAAAGAAAATAGCAGTTATAGAAGTGCTTAGAGCCTTATTTAAATATGATGGAAGTTATGATCACGAAATAGTTAGAGATTTTAGATTACCAAGAGTATTCGCTGGAATATTTGTAGGGGCATCGCTTTCAGTTACTGGTGCAATTATGCAAGGCAATACAAAGAACCCATTAGCAGACTCTGGATTGATGGGTATTACTTCGGGTTCAATGTTCTCAGTAATATTGCTAATGATTTATTTCCCACATGTTTCCATATATGGACGAATTGGCATTTCATGCTTGGGGGCAGGCTTGGCGACAGGGTTAATTTATCTAATTGCTTACATAGGCAGAAAGGGATTAAAACCAGAAAGAATGATATTGTCAGGCATGGCAATTTCTACATTGTTTGGCTCAATTTCTACGGCGATAGTATTACAAAATGGTAAGACAGCAGAAATGGTTAGATACATGAGTGGTAGCGTCTCTAATGCGAATTGGGAGGAAATACTAGTTGCTTTGCCAATATTTATAATAGGTATTATTTTAGCAATTGCGTTATCACGAACGCTCACAGTTATGAATTTAGGAGATGATGTTTCTTCTGGATTAGGGGCAAATATTCGTACTACAAAAGTTGTTAGTACAGTAATAGTATTTTTATTAAGCGCAATCGCATTTATAATAATAGGACCAGTTGCTTACATCGGGTTGATGGTCCCGCATGTAGTTAGAAAGGTGGTCGGAACAGATTATAGATTTGTATTACCAGGGTCAATAATCTTAGGAAGCACATTTATTTTAGTCATGGATTTCATAGCGAGAAACATTCAAAGGAATCACGAATTTCCTATAGGAATATTAATTGCTATGATAGGTGTTCCATTCTTTATATTTATTTCTAGAAGGAGTCTAAAATAGTGAAAACAAATATTAGTACTATCCTTCCAGTAAAAAGAAAACAAGTTATAATCATGATAGTTACCGCTATTGTTTTATTGCTTGTATTCTTTATCGCACTTCATATAGGTAGGGCTGGATTAACATATAAAGAAACAATATCTGCAATTTTTGGAATGGGGAACAGGTCAAATATAGATGTCATATATAAAGACAGATTACCTAAAATTGTTCTGGGCATTCTAGTTGGAATAGGAATGGGAATATCTGGGGTGATAATGCAAGATATAATGCACAACTCATTGGCATCTCCAGGAACACTTGGTGTAAGTTCTGGGTCAAGCGTTTTTGTAACTGTTTATATGCTTGCTTCTGGATTTGTCATAACAAAAAATGGAATTAATACAAAAACAGCAACAGTTTTATCTAGTATAGGGTTACCCCTTGCTGCACTTTTAGGTGGAGTATTTTCAGCAATTTTAATATTCCTTTTGAGCAAAAAAAAGAAGGACTATTTCAGTGCTACTAGATTAATAATGATAGGTGTTGCCGTGAGTTCTCTATATGGGGCAATATCAATGTTTCTGGTCAACATATTAGACGAAAATAAAATTGAATTAGTGCAACGTTGGCAGTCTGGTGAGTTATGGGGTACTGAGTGGAAGTACATAATCGTCTTAACCATTTGGTTAGCAATAAGCATATTTTTTGTTTATAGAGAAGCAATGGTATTGAATGTAATAAAGTTAAGTTATGAAACATCAAAGGCACTTGGAGTAAATATAGAAAAAAAGTTTTTATATTTCGCTACGATGTCTGTAGTGATGTGCTCTGGAGTTGTTGCCTTCGGTGGAAACTTTTTCTTCTTAGGATTAATAGGGCCACATATAGCAAGAAAGATGGTAGGAACAGATTCTAGAATTCTAATACCAACTGCAGGTGTTGTGTCTGCAATAATTGTTGTAATTGCAAATGCTTTTGGATCTGGATTAAAATTTTTGGCTAATGTACCAATAGGTATCATTATCTCAATATTCTCAGTTCCATATTTCATTTATTTGTTACTAAGAAAGAGTGAGGATTAATAATGAAATTTAAAGATAAAGATAAATTACTCATGACTGCAAAACAAGATGCAGAGGCTGTGGAAACAGAAAATTTAAAGATTGGATATAATGACAACATTATTGTTGAGTCTTTAGATATGAAAATTGAAAAAGGTAAAATCACATCAATCATAGGAGCCAATGGGTGCGGAAAGAGTACTATTCTGAAGGCAATAGGACGAATCATAAAAAAGAAATCAGGCTCAGTATTTATAAATGGATATAATATTGAATACCAAAAAAGCAAAGATATAGCGAAGCAAGTCGCAATATTATCGCAAATACCTATAGCCCCAACATCACTTACTTGTTATGAATTAGTTTCATATGGTCGATTCCCATATCAAAAAGGATTTGGCAAAATGTCGCCAGAAGATAAAACAATTGTTAATTGGGCGTTAGAATCAACCAATTTGACACAATTCAAAGATAGAGTGATTGGAAGTTTGTCTGGCGGGCAAAGACAGAGAGTTTGGATCGCCATGGCGTTAGCACAAAATGGAAACATCATATTACTTGATGAACCAACAACATATTTAGATTTAAGTTGCCAATTGGAAATCTTAGAGTTACTTGTTAAATTGAATAAAGAAAACAATACAACAATTGTGATGGTTTTGCATGATTTAAATTTGGCAGCTAAATATTCTGATAATTTAATTGCAATAAAGGATGGCAAGATATTCAAAGATGGAAGCACAGAAGATGTGTTAACAGATAACATGTTGAGAGAATGCTTTGGGGTAATGGCAGAAATCATTAAGGATAAGGAAAGCAAAAAACCACTTTGTTTTAATTTTAAATTGGTAAAAGAAAATGAATAGGTATAATAAAATAACTAAAATTATTTTTTGTATAATGCTAATAAGCATTACATTGTTATTGGCAACGGCATGCAATTCAAAGAAGGATAAATGGTTCGCCGATGGGATTAAAACAACAGAATTAAAACAAGTTGAAACTGTAAACAATAGAGAAGACCTAACAAACCTCATGGATTATTCCGCATTTTATTCAAGAAGGGTAAAAGCAAAAATTTCAGAAAGTTATAAACAAAAATTAAAAGCGGAGTTTGATTTAGAAACTCGTTGGGCGGCACAATATGCAGACTTGGCACATAACGCAGAGAGAGTATTGGTATACGATGAAAACCTAGATCAAGGCGATATCGAAGTGCATTCTCAAATGCCAATTAGATATGGATTCAAAACAGGAAATAACGGAGATGTACAAAAAATATATACGCTTGATTATTTTAAATTAACACGGCTAAAAAAAGATAAAGTCAAATATCAAGACTTAAGATTGTATAAAAGCAATAAGGGATTTATAAAAGTAGAAAACTCAGAGCAACTTTTCTATGCGACATTAAATGGATACTTTCCAGTGTGGGACAAATCTAATAAAGTAATAAAGACAATAATGGAGAAATGCCTTGAGGTTTTGTCTGTTCAACATAGTAAAAGCGAATTTGAACGGATTAGACGTACATATTTACATATGATTAACGAGGCGAACTACGATTTTGATACGCAGAAAAAAAAGACAAAAGATGATTACAGGGAATATGCTGCATACTACCTGGAGGGCTTCTTTTTTCATAAGCAAGCCGTATGTGATGGATTAACAAAAGCATATTCTTTGTTGTTATCGCTTGATGGATTTGAAACATATCATGTTGCAGATGTAATTAAAGGTGTTGGTGGACATGCATATAACTATGTAAAGGTTGAAGGGAAATATTATTTGTCATCAATAACGAATTCAATTCAAATAACCCGAGGTGAAAGGATTAGGGATTACAGATATTTCCTAGCTGATTACAAAGCAAACGATTTTGATGGATATAAATTTCAGTCAGAAGAATTCCCCCAAATTAAAGAGAAATTATTGAAAACGAAACCAATTAATTATCATGAAAAATTTAGCGACGTAAAGTTGTCTTTAGTAACTAAAAAAATTAAAACAGAAAAGATTTCAGATATTAAAATGATTATTGAATATGCAAAAAAAATGTCAAGAGTCAAAAAAATTAAAATTGAGATTCCATTTCAAACCACAAGAGAAGTAAGAGAGCAAATTGCAAAAAAAGAAGATGTAGAAATTTTATGTACAGGATGTGAAAATTGGGCATGTTTCGTTTAAAAATAACTATAGTTATAGTTTTATTATTACTGTTATTTTCAACAGTCATTATCGCTTGTAATAAGAACAACAAAAATAAAATAGCGAAACCAATACAATCTCAATACATTGATGAGATAACTGTTACTGGTGAACACAAGTTACAGACCCCAAAACGAACTATTAGTAGTAGAGAAGACTTTGTATATGCCTTAGATTATATGAGGTTTTATATGATTTCTAACTATGTTAAGTTTTTGATTGGTAAAGAGTACAAGTCAAAAATTTCAAGTATACATTATGAGTACGACATAGTTTCACAGTTATCCGACATTGCGGAGTTATCACCAAACAACTTAGATTATTCGCAATTTGAAACAGAAAGTATAATTAAAATAAAAATTAGAGAAGGTAAATTTGCTACAAAACCCAACATGCAAGATAAGAGTAAAGAGTTCGCAAAGAATATTGATTATTTGGATGTGCTGAACAATAAGACTACTGAGTTCAACGATTTTTATACTGACAAATATAACAAAAAATTAAATGTTGAAAATTCAGAGCAGTTATATTATGCAGTGCAAAATGGATACAGACCAATTGTGGCAAGTGGTAGTATCGCTGAAAAAATTTACAACGAAGGGAAAAAAATATTAAGAAGAATACTAGAACCAAATATGAGCGAATTTCAAAAGGCCAAACAAATATTCAACTATCTAACTACAGAAATACAATACGGTTACGAGATTCTAAAGGATGCACATGCTGGAAATATCGAACCATACGCATATTACTTAGAAGGGGTTTTCCTAACGCAATCGGCAGTTTGTGATGGGAGAAGTAAGGCATATGTTTTTTTGCTCGCCATGGCAGGTATAGAGAGTAAGAGGGTTACAGCAAAAGACGATGAAGGAAACGGACACGCATACAACTATGTAAAAATTAATTCAAAATGGTATTTGTCTTGTACTACATATGGGCAAGTAAACGATAACAGTAATCAATTAAATTTAAATAAGAGCCTTATTTATTCAAGATATAATATGCTATATACAACTAAAGATACCGAACTAGGTATTGATTCAAGTGGCAAAAATGCGTGGAAGTATAAGTCTTTAAAGTGCATGGATATATATGAAAAGATAGAGGCTAACGTGCCAAAATTAACAGAGTATCAATTTAAAAATCAGACCGAACTTAAAACATATTTAAATAGTCAAATAGATAAATTCATAGAGAAATATAAGAATAGCAGATATCCAAAATATACAACTATGCAAGCTGAAATAAAAGAAGGGGAACTAGACACAGATTTGATTGAAAATTTAAACACATCAGAAGTAACCCTTAGGCTTATTAAAAATAGATCCACAAGTACAAATTTATACACAGTGATTTTTCAATTTCTCTAGATATTAATTTGTCCAGCATTGTAAAAAATGATATCATTTAATAAGTTAAAATACATTAACAAAGGAGATTAATATGTCAAAAAACAAGAAGTTAGTAGCACTTTTGCTAAGTATTCTTTTAATTGCTGTTGTGGTTTTTTCAGTAACCGCATGTACAAGAAAGAAAAAACCCAACGATAAAAAGCAACAAGAAGAAAAAATTAAAGAGATCAAGAAAAAACAAAGCACACTTGATGAACTATATGACTTTATGAAAATTAAAAACATGGAGTTTGATGTAGAGTCTGAAGGAAGTAAATTCAAGACATATGCAACAGAGAGATACTCATATAACACAGAAAAGAATCTTGGATTTGTAAATTTTGACTCGTGGGTTCACGAATTCAGTATAGATAACAATGAAGTTAAGATTGGAAGAAGAACTGCTAGAACTATCGGATTTCCACATTATCTTAAGGGTGAATATGCAAGAAAACAATTCTTCTCAATACAAGCCTCAATGAGAGATAAAGATATGTATACTATTGCAAAAATACATCAAGGTGGTTATGAGTTCAAAGTTGAAGGGAATGTAGCAGAAACAACTAACAGTAATGTAATAGAATCAGTCGCAAATTCATTAGGTAGCAAGATTCCATTTGATAAATTAGTAAAGGCAGTATTCAAAATAGAGAACAACAAATTAACCATTAAGTTGATTGCAGATAACGGCGAGACTGGTGTTGAAGCTACAATGGTTAAAGAAGAAAAGAGTATTTCATCTGTTGATAGTTATTTAGCAAACAATAGCAATTATGAGACTCCAGTAAAAATGGATGAAAGCAACAATGTTATTAAAAGTATAAAAGAATTAATCAGCAACAAGACACAAGCATATAAAATGCAAATCCTAGATTATTCACACATAATCGCTGGAAGAACTCAAGAAGATATTCAAGGTGAGAATGATTGGGAAAAGGCAACAGCAAAAAAACATGAAATCATACAATACTTTGGGGCACAAGAAGCATTTAAATATAACAGTCGTACAAAAGAGTTTTATAACTTCAAAGAAGTAAATTCAAGAAAATTGGCTATGTATGGTACTTACGAAAATTCTCAATTTAGAATGCAATCAGAAGCAGATGATTATAAATTTGCAGAACAAAATTTGATAGAAACTATATTTGCCAACATGGACAAAATCAGTTATTTTGCAAAAACAGATGAGTACATATTGGATTATAAAAATATCCCAGGGTTTGAGGATTTATTAAAGGCAGTACTTCAAATTCAAAACAAGAACTTTTTTAATGAAAATAAAATTGACACGGTTACATTAACAGTTATTGACAACAAGTTAGTTGTAAATGTAAATAGAAAAATATTGGATAAAGAATCATTGAGTAGCAAAATGGTTGATAATGCCGTTGCTGTTCAAGCGATAATAGAGTTTTCTAATAAGTTAGACAATGTTTTTGAAGCGGATACTTTAGCTAAATTAGAAGCAGAGTATATTTACAATAAGTCTGAAGAAATTTCTAACGAATTGGGCGAACTTGTTAATTTAATGCAGGCAGAAGCACTTACATTCAGCACAGATGAACAAGTACAATATGATGAAATTATAAATGCAATAAAAAATAATACTATTGCCACATATGCCACATGTTTAGAAATGGAAAGTAAGAGTAAAACACTTATAGATTCTGTACAATCTAGATCTAAAACAATATTGAAAAGGACAATTTTAGAACATATAGCAGATGTAAGAAAAATAGCAGACAATAATTTATTAGATACAACGGTGGAAATTCTTAGAGACACGTTAGCAGTAATAGATGAGAATTTAGAAGTAGTGAACAATCCAGAAACAACAAAGGAAACATTAAAAACAATAAAAGAAGGATTTGCAGACGCTCTTAATCAAATGATTAACCTTATTAAACCAAGGTTAATTCAAGAAACTCAAGATGTTAAAGGAATAGAGTTAAATGATGGTAATGGATACTTGTATACGGAAGACAGCATAAAGGAATTTCTCGATGGCGTACAAGAATTAGAAAATGATTTGAAGACTGTTGATGACATGGTTGATCGTGCAAAGAAACTTCCTATAGTAAGAAACACTTTAAAGGTACTTACACGTCAAGAAGAAAGAGAAATTGAAGGAATGAGAGTTTGGTATTCAATGCCAATAGACGTATTCATTGATTCTATTCAAGGCACTATTGAAAACGTTAATAATGCATTCAATGCACTAGGCGTTGTAAAACGTCCACAAGCATTGGAAATGCTTGGCAGATTGAGAACAATTTATAATAATTTAAAATTCTTAAAGCCAAGAGAAAAAGAGGTTACTGCATATAACCAAGTTAAGGGACAAATAGAAGCATTAAAGGCGGATGCACGTTATGCTACATTATCAACAGAACTAAAAAGAAGAGTTGATGAGCTATTGCATCATTCAGTTGATAATTTAGAAGACATTTTGAAAGTTACCGAGAGTATGTCAACAATTGTTAAAGATGTAACTAAGGAGCTAAGTAACGATGAATTAAAGGCAGAAATTAGCACATTTATTGATAATAACGCAGTAAATGCAGAAGAATATTCTAACGGTGAAGCATATAAGAAATTGTTGGAAGAAATTAAGGGGAAAATTACAGATGCTGAAGCAGATAGTTACGAACAATTGATTGAGTATAAGACACTTCTGAACCAAGCAAAAGATAAACTAATCAAAAAGACAGAAGTTGCTACGGATGAAGTTAAAAAACAAAACCTTAAAGATTTAAAAGAAAAATTTAAATTATTCTATAACGGTGATATTCCAACACAATACCAAGCAGAGATTACAGATACCATAAATGGCAACAAACAAACATTAATATTTAAGAATAATCAATACGTATTTAACCTAACAACTAGAAAAGGAATTTATAAAGAGAAGGCAAATAGTGAAGATTATGTGGGTTACAAAATAAATGCAGAATTAGGTAGTGATAATCAAATTATATCAAGCGAAACTAATTATTTAGAAAGTAACACAATTACAGGACACCTTAGACATCAAATAGAAAAAAGCACATTTAACAAGAATAACACAGTGTTGAATGGCAAGGGATTTACGTATTTGGATGATGAAACTGATAGTCCTACAGTTCCAGTTGGAATAGCAAAAATAATAGCATTACTACAATATAAAGATATAGACAGAGTTGTTGCTGTAAATAATAGCGATAATACAGTAACCCTTATTGGATATAGAAAAACAAAGAACTTGAAAGTTAATGACAATGACTTCGCATATTATGAAGTATTCAGAATGAAGGCTACTGCAGAAATTGATAGCACAATTGATGAACAAATCACATCTAGTATGAATGCAAGAAAAGCAAGGTCATGGGAAGAAATTAAAAACAAAGTAGATGGAACATATAAGGTTGAATATCAAACAGAAAGAAATGTAGCATCATATGGATATAGTGATTCAAAAACAATTATAGATGATATGATTTTGAGAAGAAACGGAGAAACTTCTCACAAATTAGGATTCACAAGTAATTATCAAAGTAGCGAAGAAAAACAACTAAAAATGAAGAATGACATTTCTGAGTTGATTAAGGATATCATAGATGGTATTAACGATAAGAACGAGAAAAATCCAGAAATAGATAATGAGAATATACTTCGTAGATTCAGAGATGTATTTGGAATTGATCAAAGTTCTGATGAATACATTGGATTGATGAAAGTTGGAAATGAACTTTTGATGGAATATAACAATAGAGATACAAGTTACAAATTCGCAATACAGTTTAAATAAGAATTAATCAGAGCAGCATACATTATGGTATGCTGTTCTAGACTTATGAAAAGAATAGCAATATATGGGAAAGGTGGAATAGGTAAGACAACAACAGTTTCTAATTTAGCAACAATACTTGCTAAACAAGGTAATGTGGTCTTACAAGTAGGTTGTGATCCTAAGGGGGATTCAACCATTCTTCATACTCACGGCAAGAGAATCAATACAGTTTTAAATGCATATATAGAAAAAGGAGAAAATCTTGAAATCAGCAATTTTCTAGTTGAAGCAGATGACGGAGTCCTATGCATAGAGGCTGGTGGTCCTACTCCAGGAACTGGATGTGCTGGTCGTGGAATAATAACAGCGTTTGAAAAAATTAAAGAATTAAAAGTGTTTGAAAAATACAAACCCGATTACGTCTTATATGATGTCCTTGGAGATGTTGTTTGTGGTGGGTTTGCAATGCCAATAAAGAACGGATATGCAGATGAGTTGTATGTTGTAACATCTGGTGAAATGATGTCATTATATGCAGCAGATAACGTAATAGAAGCCGTTAGAATAAATAAGAATCCAAGCATTGCAAAGTTTAAGGGCGTTATACTTAATAAGAAAAATATAGAAAATGAAGATGAAACAGTCTTAAAATTTTGTAAAGAGAAAGGTGTAGATTTAATACAAATTATAGAACGATCACCATATATTCAAGAAGCTGAGAAGAACAGCAATACCGTAGTGCAGCAATTTCCAGACGCAGAAATAACGAAAAGATATTTTGAATTGGCTCAAAAGATAAGTGGGAAAAATGAACAATAACTTACAACATTGCAACATGGATATAATAGCGGAAGAGTTATCTTGTTATGGAGATATAACTATCCTAATACTTGGGGCTCATGAATGTTCATATTTCGTCCATAAATTTTCTAACGACAATATTTATTCATATTTGCTAACCGATAAAGAATTGGCTTTGGGTAATTATGATGAATTAATTGAGAGTATAAAAGAATTAGAATCCAATAATAGAAAGTTAGTAATAATATCAACTTGCATTGCTCAAATGGTAAATATTCGTGCTGATATAGAATTCGAGTTAGGGGCAAGAACAGTTTTCATAAACGGCTCAGATTTTAAAACGTGTGCAGATATTTTACAAACTTTATATGAGCAACTTTTGTTAAAAGAGAACATTGAAATCAAAGATAAAAAATCTATGTTAAAAGAAAACTACAATAACTTCGAAGAATTACGTGATGATATTTTCTGCAAGCAAGTATTATATAACGATAAAAAATACGAATTGATTCTTAATCATTTACAAGACAAAGATGGGGTAATTGCTACATATGCCACTAATTAAAAACGGCATAGTGCCAAGTGTGAGACACAATCTATATAAACAATTAGAACTAATAACAGACTTGGCTTTGTTGGATCTATCTGGTAAGGGGCATGCACTGTACAACTTAGGGCATAATTCCTTGTTACATATAAAGCAACCAAACAGCGATAATTTATTCTCTTTGCCACTTACAGATGCAGAAGTTGCAGTTTCAAATTTTGACAGAGTATATAAAGAGATTGAAACAATTCTTGATAAGGGTTACAAGAATTTATTTTTGATGCCATCTGCAATTGCAAAACTAACAAACTTTGATTACGAGCAGTTAAGATTTAATATTATAGAAAAATTCAATTTGAATGTTTTCTATTTGGCTGATAGTGATGAGAAAACATTTTTAACAAATACCATATTCAATTTAAATTCGCAGGCAAATAGAACTAATAACCCAAAGGATGGATTCTCTATTTTAACGCCAGTATTTAGTTATGAGAGCAAAAGAGATGCACGATATGTAAAGCATTTTATCGAAACGACCTATGACGTGAAATGTGTCTTCAGCAACGCCGAGCGATTCAACTTATCTGACGTGACTAATTTATATAACAGTCAGGTAATAATAACGCTGAGCGATGATTTCAGCGGACTTGCCAATAGATTAGATAAAGACACTGAACTCATTTCTTGTAATCATATAGACCTAAAAAATGAAAGCAATTTCATAACTCAAGTCAATGAAATTTTCAACAAAAGTGTTGAAGTAAAATACCAAAAAGAGTACCAAATCATAGCGGAACAATTTAAAAATGTAATTAAATTTTCAGGCACACAAATTGTGATTTTTCTTGAAAATAATTTAAACGATAGGTTGAATAACTTTTTCAAAAGTTTAGACATCACAGTTGAAATATACACGCCATATACAAGTGATAAATACAAAACTATTTCAATAGATGAATTTATTCAAGAATACAAGGATGGTAATCAAATAATAATCTCATACGATCGAATAGTCCGAACATTACACAGAGGCATAACTCTTGAGTCATTAGGGTTAGATTATTATCTAATTGCACCAACTCCAAGTAGAAGAATAATGACTAATGGTGCGTTTTCTTTGATGGAGGAAATAATTAAAAATATTAACTTATGAGGAAAAAGTTAAGTTTATTTATTAATAAAGAGCAAAATTTATATTATCCGAGGGCAAAGAGTCATGCTTGATTAAGATTTGGCGGAAATATATGGGTATAAACCCAAAAACTTCAATAGACAAGTGAAAACAATATTGAAAAGTTTGAAGGCGAAGATTTTATATTTCAATTGAGAGAAATGAGTTTACAAACTTGAGGTGCAAAAATTTCACCTCAATTTGATGATGATTTTATGTTCAAATTAGACGAAAGTGAGTTGATATATTTGAGGTCAATATTTTTGACCTCAAATATCAGTTATAAAAGTTTGATCGTTTTAAAAGTATAAACTTATTAAATTGCTGCACGCAAAAGCAATATAGGTTATTTGTTAATTAGCATTCAAATACAAACGACAGTGGTCCGTCTTGTTGTTGTTCAATATACATGTGTGCCCCAAATACGCCGTTCTTAACAGTTATGCCTTCATTTTGAATTTCTTTTGTGATGTATTCATAAAGTTCTCTAGCACGTTGCGGCTCTTCAGCAAGGTAGAAGTCAGGTCTGTTGCCAGTTCCTTTACCCAGAGTCCCTGCAAGTGAAAATTGAGAAACGAGTAGGATTTCGCCACCCGCTTGTTTGATATTAAGATTCATTTTTCCATTCTTATCACGGAAGACACGCAACTTGGCCATTTTAGTAGCAAAGTATTTTGCTTGCTCAAAAGTATCACCTTTAGTTATGCCAAGGAAAATAGTTAGACCGTTTGGAATCTCGCTTATTAACTTGTCATCAACAAATAATTTTGAATTGAATGTTCTCTGTATTAATGCTCTCATAGAAGTAGTCTAGAGGGAATATTGAAAAATGTAAACTGCTATGTTAAACTTTTTTTTGAGGTAAATTATGAAAATCGTTCCAAAACCATTTTGCGTAGAATACGCAGAAGGTATATTTGTTTTCAATAAGAAAACTAAAGTTGATGTAGAAGAATATATATATAACGAATTATTCTTTCTAGATTTTGATGAAGTTGTCGAAAACAGTGTAGAAATTAATATTTCTGACATTGAATTTGACTACATCATAGAGATTGCAGATAAAATTAAAATTACGTTAAAAGATGAGAAGCAGTTATTCTATTCCGTTCAATCATTAAAACAATTGATTTTTGAATACTACAATGACGGAAAAAGCGAAATTCCATATATGACAATCAAAGATAAAGCAAAAATGGAATATAGGGGATACATGTTGGATATTTCACGTCATTTCTTTGGCTTAGATGTAATTAAACAAGTAGTAGACTGTATATCGCTGGCTAAAATAAATAAGTTGCATTTACATCTATCAGATGATCAGGGATTTAGAGTTGAGAGTAAAATATATCCTAGACTTAACGAAATAGGCTCTGTACGTAAAGAAACCTATGGTGATGGGAAAGAACATCGTGGATATCTAAAACAGGAAGAAATTAAAGAACTAGTTGAATATTGCGATAAGCGAGGGATAGAAATAATCCCAGAAATTGATCTACCAGGGCATACTGTTTCAGTGATTGCAAGTTATCCAGAGTTATCATGTTTCAATACTAAAATTGAAACTGCAACATGGGCAGGAATTAATTACTATGTATTATGTTTAGCAAATGAGAAAGTTTATGAATTCATAAGCAACTTGTTAAAGGAGATTTTAGACTTATTCCCTAGTAAATATGTACATTTAGGGGGCGATGAAGCACCAAGTTATAGTTGGTCGCTATGTCCAAAGTGCCAAGAATTATATAAAAAATCAGGTGTAAAAGGCTATTACGAGTACCAATTATTATTTACAAATAAAGTTGCAGAAATTGTTAAAGGATTAGGTAAAGTGCCAATAATGTGGAATGAAGCATTTTCTGGTGGTATGAATAAGGATGCAGTAATGCAATACTGGTCAGAGGATTTTAGAAAGAAAGTTGGAGCCAAGCATACAGCAAATGGGCAAAAGACTATAATAAGCCGAAGAACTTCACATTATCTTGATTATCCACATTATCCAACATCAATGAAAAAGGTATATAAATATAATCCAAAGCGAGATGGATTCAAGAGAATGGATAATATTCTAGGATTTGAAGCACCATTGTGGTCAGAATTTGTACCAAATACTGAAAAACTATTTAAAAATACATTCCCAAGAGTATTTGCACTTGCGGAAGCAACTTGGAGCGAAAATAAGAATTATAGGGACTTTAAAAATCGTCTATGCAACCTTTTGGGTATAATGGAAGCATATGAATATCCATACGAAGAGTTGAAAAATGTTGATTCAAAGAGTATCCCAAATATTCATAAAGTAATCAAGTTTGGTATGGGATTTGCAAAGGCGGCGAATCATAAAGAGAAAGAAAATCAAAAGAAAAAAATATTAGAAATATCTAAATCGAACGGATTAGATACTTATAAACAAGAAAAATGATACAGATAGAAGAGTATATACCAAAGACTGCAAGACACGTGCCAATTACCCATATTGCTATAGCCGCACACAAAGATGACGGCGAGATGTTGGCGTTGCATGGAATATTAAATTGCTATGATAAGGGTGGATTTGCCCTAATTGTTCTAACAGATGGAGGGAACTGCCCCAAAAGCGGTAAATATGCAGATGTTTCATATGATGATATGGCTGAATTACGTACGGAAGAACAAAAAAGGGCAGCGACATTTGGGAAATATGAAAAAGTGTACTTTCTGCAGTTGCCATCTTCATCTTTAGAAACAGATTTTGACGAAATTTCATCAAAAGTAGCGACGATTTTCAATGAAAATCCAACGATCAAATATGTTTATGCACATTCATTGTTTGATAGACATAAGACACATATAAATGCTAGCAAAATTGCAATTGAGTCGATTAGACAGTCTAAAAATAAGGAAAAAATAAAGATGCTCTATGGAGTTGAACTGTGGAGAGACCTTGATTGGATACCTGAAAATGAACAAATTTTACTAGATGTTTCTGGTAGTAAAGATTTCGCAATGGAGTTGTTATCATTTTTTCCTAGTCAAAATCAATCAAAGATGTACAATAAGGGTTTTTGCGGAAGAGTTGTTGCCAACGCAACATTCTCTAATTCACATTCAAACAGTCTAGCGTCCGAGCAAATAAGGGCAATAAACATGACTAAACTTGTTTTTGCCGATAAAAAAGCAGTTAGAGCGTTCGTGGACGAGAAACTTGAAAAATTTAAACAAGAGATTTTAACCTCTTTTTAGTTAAATATTTTACTTTAATCTTGATTTTATAAGCAATTTTCCACTATTATAGTTATATATATAATAATAAAGGCTATTTTCATAGTTTTAGGGGAGTTAATTATGAAAAAATTAAAAAGTTTAAAAGCATTATTAATCATCACATTAATCGCAGTCCTAGTTTCTACTTTTGCGGCATGTACAAAAAAGAAGAAATCGAATACAAAACCAGGCACTGGCCAAATTGAGTCCAGCATGGAAGGGAAATATATTTCTTCGCTTGATGCTTGGGAAGACCTCAAGAAGGCTGGGCAGCGAACTGGAGGTTCTCGATATATAACTTTCGAGAATGACTACAGCCTTGATTTCAACTCTCAAATCAAGGGTCAGAACAAAGCACACTCATATAGCAATGTTCCTGCATTAAAAGTCAGAATGGCGGCCAATATTGATACACAAGACATTAACTCCCAAAGCAAAATTGCATTTGATGTCTTCAATCAAACAACTGGCAAAAAAATTATGGGCTTTTATTATGACTCAGATTATCGTGGACAAGGTTCACGTCTATTCATGGACTTTTCAGGAATACTTAAGAGCAGACACATCGAAGGGCATCAAATACATCAAGTAACGGATGCACAAGGTAATGAGAGATATGGAGTTTACACTGTAAACACAAGAGATATTAATCCAGCAACAATCATTGAGTTAATTAACAATATTTCAAGTCAATCTGAAATATCTAGAGTTTTAGCAAAGAATTTGCTTAACCTAAATTTGGGAACATTCCTAAAAGATTCAAATGGGAAGCTAGTAGTTTCAGTAACTATTGAGAGATTATTCAAAGAATTCTTGTTAGGTAAAAACTCACTTGCTAAGAAAACTGAATTGCCAGGCGAGAATAATTACACGCTTGATATCCCAATCAACATGGGACTTATCACTGGATTAATCCCAGTTTTGATGAAACTTGTTCCAGGAGATGTTTTTGATCTAGTCAGAGAGCAATTCGGTTTAAATCTTGAAACGTTAAGAGCAATGGCTGGTATCAACCTAGTTTTAAAAGCACAAATTGAAAGTGGAAAAATTAGAAGAATTGGAGCAACTTTTGATGCTAGATTAGACTCAAGAATAGCAAGAGACCTTGAAAATAAATATGGGTCATTTGATAAAGAATTCTTGGCAAACTTTGAAAAGAAAAACAACATACTCGCTGGTTTCTCACAAAATGCTTTGAATATTGATTTTGATGATGAAAATTCAAAATATTGCATTAGGGATTATGACGGATCAAAGATAGATCTTGATAAAAGTGCAACATACAATCCATTACAATTCGATTTCAATGCAAAATTAATATTCAATCTAGAACAAAGAAAGTTCACTGTTGATAGTGCACTTGGAATGTTCGGAGACCTTCTCAAAAATGTCTTGAATGAGAATATAGACAGTAATTCACCATTGTACAGAATGATTATTGAAACGCTACAAGGTAGTGCAAAAATCAATGTTCGTGCTGCTGGTAAATATTCAAATGTCGACTTCAATAGAACAGAAATGCTTTTAGAATTTAGAAGAGATAATGACGATTTATTGGGAACTATTGCATATCTAGGAAGTGAAGACAGAGCATATTTAGACTTCTCACCAATCTTTGGATCAAAGTTAAAACTTAAAACTTCAAAATTAGAATTTAAGAAATTCCTTGCTAATACAGCAAACGATTTGGTAGCAAAACTTAACTCTGTATTGAATCCTTTGGCTAAATCAAACGATGCAGATGAAAGAGCATTCTATGGCAACTATAGAGAACAAATGAAGGGCTACATTCCAATGTACACTACAGATGATGGTCCAAGTTCAACAATTGATTTAGTTGCAAAAATTTTACAATCAATCAAATTAGACCAAGACGAAAATATTATAAATTTAAAAACTCTACAACTTCACCTTGCACAAGATATTTTGAACAAAATAATGAAACAATTTGTCTTCAAGGATGATACCCCATCACCAGTTACAGACATTGACATCCAACTACTAAACGGTGGATTTGGGTTACATAAAGAACTTAAATTAACAGCAAAAATTGACGGTGGTGTTGACAACTTTGGTGCAAATGTAGGACTAGAATTAAAGGGTAAATTCGGTAGTTATAATACAGAAATCAAGGGTATTTTAGATAACATCAAAGGTGATAACGAATATATAGAAATGACAACAGATTCTCTTAAAAATGGTTTCAAGAACTTAGGATTGAATCTAGAAGCATTAAAAGTTAAAACAAAAATTCCTTTCAAATTGAGTGCAGAACTTGCAAAGAGTGATTTGTTGAAACTTAAGTATGAAAAGAAGTTTGATGCAGAAAATGGCAATAGACCAAAGTTGTTTGGGAAGACGCTAAATGAAGTATTGATTGATCTTTTGATTTCAGCACAAGAACAATTGGAACCAGATTTAGATATTGAACTAGAAGCAGTTCTTAACCTCAAAGAAGGCTTTAACATTAAGGCTATCTTTAACTCAGAAATTCAGTTAGCTGTTAAGGGTAGATGGAAGAGTGGATCAGCATACGATAACATATTCAAGTTGAATATAAGCCAAGGTGAAATTTTCTTAGAGACAAAATTGTTGGGTATTGGAAAAGCAAAAATTAAACTATCTGAAATACTTCCACAAATTGAAAGTTTGCTGAATAGTTTGAAAGCAAATAAGAAAACAAATGATGCTCCAAAAGCAGTTGCAGAAGACAAAATGCAAACGTACAAGTTTGAACAAAAGGATGATAAGGGAAAATATTATAAAGCAACAGTTAATGGAAGAACCGTATATTACAAAGTTGAAAATGGAGTAATTCCAGCAACCACAGAGAGATATTTATTAATCGCAGATGCAACTGGAGAATACGTTAAAGTTGTAAAGGAAGGCAAAACATCTTTCGTTAAGAAGTCAGAATTAGCAGAGAGTGAAAAACCTTATGTAGCCACAAAGAACGCAATAATCCCATTAGTATCTTCTTTGATTAGTGGCATTAAGTTAGGCACAGACAGAATTGAAGCATACATGGCACAAAACGTATTTGCGAAGTTAGGTTCTGTTATTGGTTTCTTAAAAGATTTAAAAGTTGAATTCATAGGAACAGAGGCGGGTCCAGACGGTCATTTCTATATGAATATAAACGGCTTGAGATTGAGTGAGGCACAAATTGGATTCACAGGTTCATCAGCAGCGAATACATTCAAGTTTGAAGTAAGTGGGTTGAAAGTTGGAGTAGGTAATGACTTCACATTAGAAAATGCAACACAACCATTTGCAAAAATAGCAACAGGATATAGAGATGTCTTTGAAGATCCATCATATTATGCACAAGCAAGAATGCGTTTTAATTTCGATATTAAGGATACGTCAATAGAGAAAATCAATTTACATAACAACGTTAAATTAGATTACACATTTGATATGAAGGGATCACTAGACTTCAGACCATTAGTTGAATATTTACAAGGAAAAGAAATCAATACATTATCAAACAATTCAGAATTTTTGATGGAGTTGAGAGGAGCAAACTTTAAAGATAACGTTACTGACGCAGATAGAGAATTATACATGGGTCTATATTATTCAGCAGGATATCTATATGCAGATTTCTCAAAATTAGGAATAGATAAGACAAGAATTAAATTTGATCTATATGAGACATTACTAAAGTTATTATTAAAGGATAACAAACTTAATATAAATGGTGCATCAACAACAGCAAAAACATGTGAACCAGCAAATCAAAATCCAAACGAAGTTGTTGACTTAGGTATTAAGTTAGGAATGTTACTTTCATCAAAGACTTTACAACTGAAAGTCTTAGGACAATTAGCAGAAACTATAATGAAGTTGTTCAAGGTTAATGTTGGTAACTTAAACGTAGCATTGAACGTATTCCTAGAACAAATTCTAAAGACAGATAAGATTGGAAAAGAATTCTCAGAAGTAGATGCAGATGCTGAATTTAAGGTTGAGACATCAGATCATAACGGTCAAGAAACTGCCAAACTTAATATAAGTATTAAAGGATTGGCAGCAGAAATTGGACATCGCCCAATTAAAATAAAGAAGGGAGCAACTGATTATCAAACATTGCCAGAATATCTAACGGAGCATTCATTTGATCAAGTAGACCTATTTGATAAATATGGCGATTTAAAATTCAATGGTGGTTTCTTTGAAGCAAAGGGAAACTTTAGATTTAAGGCAGATGCATCAACAGCACATTGGACAGTAGGAAAATGGATTGAACAGTTATGGTCTAAATTAGACAAAGATGGGAAAGTACCTGCAGATTTAAAATCAATGATTGGACAGTTAGCATTTAACTTCAATATCCCAATCAATGTCGAACAAGAATACGGATATCGTATTGCTGCTAAGTTAAGAACTGGTGGCACAACATTTGATTTTGCTGACAATGCAAAGTTCATAAAATTAGATCAAAAGCCATCTGATGCAACATGGCAATCAGTGGACTACAAAATATATAAGTACAATGAATCATTCAGAAAGTTTATGGAACTAACGGCTGATGAATTAGCAGGGCCTTTAGCATATAACGGAGATGTATTTAGAAAAGCATATAAGGATGGTGAAGGTAACAAATTTGAAGAGATAACTGAAAAAGAAAAAACTGACATAGATAACATAAACGCAAGCACAGAAAACGGCAAGAATGAATTAAATAAAAAAGACCTATATATTAAGGAAGGGGATGAATATTTAAGATTACGCACTGAAAAAATTCAAAATTACCCAGGCAAGATATATAAGAGAAAAGCACCATTTGATGTAAAGAAAATTCTTTCTAATTCAGATGTAGCATTAGAATTCTATGGCGAGAATATAAATAATATTAAATTCAACAAGAGTGATGTAAATGACCCTAAATATTTTGGAAAGGCAGCAAAATTATCAGTAAGAGTTGAAAGCCAAGGGACAACAAATTCACAAGGAATGGGATTAAGTACTGTATATATTGATTACGGCAAATTCCACTTCAAGGTTGAAGATATTGCATTAGAAAGTTTATTTAAAAAGGATGGTAGCAATCAAACTTCTGGTGCACCATCAACACCTCAAAATCCTCCAGCAAATAAGCCATCTATTTTAGATTTAATCAAAAAGGCAATTAGTGGGGTAGAAATTGATAATACAGCAGTGGTTGCAAAAATTGCAGAGAAATTCCCAGAGTATTTGGTTAAGCATTTCTTCAATATTGATGTTGATTCTAACTTTGTAAAATTCACACCATACTCACAATTATCATTAGCATGGGCTAACTTAGGATTTAATTTCCAAGTTGGAGTAGAACCTTTCTTATTAGGACTTGAATTATCAAAGTGGAGATTGAGTCTAAGCGAAGATGCTACAGTTATGCCTGAAGGTTTTGACAGAACGAAGTATGCGTCTCCAAAGAGCAAAGGCACAATTTCAATGAATACAAAAGGACAATTGAAACTTAAATTGACTGACGACAACAGAATGGTTCTTAAGTTCCAAGATTATTTGGCAGCATTTAATTCTGACATTCTTACAAACTTAGGATTAGAGGTTGAAAAGAATGTTGAATATATATTCTCAGCAGCAATGTCTACAAATATCGATTTGGCAGATCCTAGCAGAACTCAAATTGTATTTGAAGTATATAACAACAATACAAAAGAATTCTTGTATGCATTCTATATAAATGGAGATAAGTTGTATGTAGATAAGGGAATCTTTGGAAAGAAGACTAGACTACCAAATAGAAAAACTTACACGTTACAAGGCACAGCATATGCATCAATGATTGTTAATGAACTTAATAATCTATTTGGCATGGTTAGTGATAAGTTAGCAGCAAGAACAACAAGCCCAGACCAAGATATTTCATTAGGAATGAAAATATTACAAAAGGGAATTGGAGTTTCAATTACTCAAAAAGTTGTTTTAGCAATTTTGGGTACATTCTTAAAACAATCAAATCTTGTAGATACGATTAACAAAATTCCAGATGTAGATCTAAAGGTATTTGCAGATGCAGACTTTGATAACTGGAATGTAGATGTAGGATTTACAAGTAAAATTGGATCTTTAAAATTAAGTGTTATTGAGCCTAAAATCTCAACAGAGTATGACAACAACATAACGAATCAAATTGAAGAAGCCAAAAAGTTTATGCAAATTTCTCAAGGGGAGTATGATGATTTGCCAGCAACTTCAACAGATGGATTATCAAAGGCTGATTTTGAAACAGATAGATATGACTACGATGTAACAAGCACAAGCGGTTCAAAATATGTTGTAAATACAGATGGAAAGTTCATGAAACTTAAAAACAAATCAAGATTCCACGCATATCAAAGAACAGGTATCATGACATTTAATATGACACTTGAAGTTGGATATAACGTATTGTCAACATATAAGAGGATACCAGAAGTAACAAGTGGTGAAGATCCAATTGAAAAGTATTCATATAACAATAGATATAGAAGAAATGACGCAGACGGTTCGTTTGAACAAAGCGATACTGGTAGATATGTTAAAACACCATTGAACCTAAACGGAATAATTGAGACATTGCTACAAATTCAAAAAATTAGAGAACAACTAGAAAAGACAGAAATAACATTAAATAAAGGAAAGGCAACAGAAAAAAAGATTTCATTATTAAGTATTCTAAATAGAATAGCATTAGAGAATGCCGTTAATGATGATTTCAGTGATATCTATTACTTAACATTAAAAGGAAGAATAGACACTGATGCACTTAACCTATATGAAATCTTAACAGGTCAAAAGAGACTTGAGGATGTAAGCATTGACTTAAATGATATTGTTAATGCAATACAATTAGGATTCGAGTTAGAAATAGGTAAAGGAACACCACAATATAAGAAGATGGGTATCTATCTAATTAAAGGTCAAGTGTTCTTGAAGATGAATGAAATCGCTGGATTTAACGTAAAATTAGATTTATATGATTTTGCTAAAGGTTTCGGAATCTTAGATCAAAAATCACAAATCAGAGAGATATTGACAGCGGGTGGCGTAAGTTCATTAAATCCAAAGAAAGACAAATATGGAATTGAAGGAACTGATGGAGAACAAACTCCAGAAAACAGAGGCAATGATAAACTTAAGAAATTTGTAAAGATTGTTGATTCAATTGTTAAGTCAATTGTACTGAGAAGCAAATTAGATATAGAGCATTCAAGTCATCTTGACATCTTATTCCAATCAAAGATAATTCAATCAGTATTTGAATTGATATTAAAAAAGAAAGTAGATAGTTTAAAAGATTTAGCACTAAATGATGAGAAGTCTGGTATTTTTATGCAATTCCCTGAAGATGAAACTGGTAACCAAACAAAGATAAGATTTGCTATCAGAACTAAGAACAACAACGGCGTTGAATACGGTCAAGATTTAACAATTGGTGCAACTACAGAAGTAAATGTAAATTCTCAATCAACAGAAAATATATTGAGTGATGCTGAAATTAACTCATATACATCAATGGATGGATATGTAAACAACATCATTGATATTATCGGCAAGATTACAAAAGAAAAGTATCAAGCAGTAAACAGCGATGTAATGCACTATATGTTTACTAAATATGATGAAAATGATACAGAAGCAAAAAATAATAAAGATAAATACGTATATAAATTTACAGAAAACAAAGATGGCGACACAGTTATAAGCGGTACATTCCATAGAATTCTTGCAGACAAGATTTCTAATGTAGAACAAAAAGATAGATACATGAGAATAAACGTTATATATATGAACGGCAAATTCTACAAGATAGTATTTAAACAAGATAACAAAGGAATGTTCATATATGATAAAAACCTTGGCGACTATGTAATAGCAAAACCTGACAAGTTGGCAAGAGTAGATGCAAAAAATCGTTTTGGTTTTACATATGAAGAATTATCAAGCGAAGAAGTTGAAGGAATAAATGGTTCAAATCCAACTAAGCACTTAGCAGTATTAGATGGTTCTCATATCGGTGTTGGCATTAGATATAAGACATTATCTAAGAGAAATGGTTCAGATGTAAGTGGTGATCCAAAATCAGAAGTATTATTAAAAGAAAACAATGGATCAAACCCAGTTGAATATTATTACTTTGAAAAAACTAAAGAAGGCAACTATGTCCTTAACAAGTTCCCTAAAGTATACAGAGCAATGACAAAGGCGGAGATTATTAAATTAAATAATAACGAAGCAACAACTCCAGAAGAACAGAAGACAAATAGATACTTTAAGTTCTCAGTTAAGAAACAAGACGGAAAGAATATCGTTACTAAGTATGTTAAAGATTCAGCAGGTGAATTTGTATTTAATGACATGACATACGAATTTGAACCATATACATCATCAAGCACAGGACAAAGATATCGCAAAGTAGAAGAAGAACTTCCATATGGGACGATTCTATACAAGAAGACAAATAGAATTACAACAGATGACCAATTTGTTTCATTTGAAGGAACAATGGTTACAACAATGGATATTCTCGACGTTAAGGAATATAGCACAAGTTCATTAGGTGGTATTCTAGCAGAAACATTTAAGCAAATGATTTTCAAGATTAAAGCACGTTCAACATTTAATGATGGTATCGGCTTTAGATTGAGAGGAAACGTTGACTTAAAGAAATTTGATTTCAAAGCATTGATGTCTGGCGATTTCAAATCATTCTTAACTAAGACTGAATGGGATGCATTGCAATTAGCATTTGAAATTGTTGAAGTACAAAATGGAAAAGTTGTTTATACAAACGACCCAGAAGGTAGATTAGACGCTGACGGAAATATTCTACAAGTACCAAAGGTAAGGGGAGGAATTTACTTCTCAAATAATAAAATATACTTTGACGGTGTCGATATCTTCGACAATGTTAAGACATATACATATATCCCTAACTTTGATGCATTACTAAAGAGCGTTCCAGATTATATTGAAAAAGGAAAGAAGTTGTTAGAGGGATTAAAAGAGTCATTAAAGAAGATTAAGACAACAGATGGCGGAGAAGAAGTTGATAGAGATTCAAGTCTAGAATTCTTGTTCTCAAATGAAGCAACACAATTAACTTTAACAAAATCTATAATCAAGTTATTAGTTACATTATTTCTACCTCAATTAGGGAATATTGACAATGTATTTGATCAATTTGATTTCAGCGTTGGTATGGATTACGGTGAGAACACATACAAAAAGATTAGCGATGTAATTAACAATACAGATGAATTAAATAAGATTGCTCCACAAGATTATAGATACGAAGCAACAAATGCAAGACTATATACACCAGCAGATGAAAACAATAAGGATAAATATGTATATGAACAAAAAACTGGTGTAGCTGGTACATATTATGTTTATGCAAAGGGTGAAAGTGGAGTTGGTAAATATCGTGTAGACTTTGTACAGAATGCAGGCACACAAGGCAGATATGTAGCAGTTTATGCAGTTGGAAAGACATTCTACAGATTCATTGTTCCACAAGAATCAAGATATAGTAAGTTTGACACAGTTCAATGGGTATCTAACCCAACATTGGGAAGATATGCAAAGGCTTCAAATGGCGGTATTACTGAATACTTTGACTTAGAGCAATATCAAATATATAAAGATGAAGGTGGTGCTAAAGTTGCTACGAAAGAACGAGCACCAGGCGTTAGATATATTAGATATGGTTCTGTATATTACACAATTGAAGGATACTTTGATAGAAAAATTGGATATGTACATGATGAAAACGGAGATTACTTCAAATATAGTACAAAGTTCAGAAGTTTTGACAGAGTTGGTTTAGCAGCAGAACTTAAGATTGGTAAATCTAAATTTGTAGGCAAACTTACAGGTCTAAAATTAGACTTTGGTAAAGATGAAATATTGTTACCAAAATATGTAAGAGAAGGTAAGAGCAAGAATAACATTAATAAAGATGTACCTTTAAATAACTACACAGATACAAGATTGTCATTCTCAACATCAGTAGACTTTGAGGCTGCTATCACAGAAGGACAATTTGATTTAGGCAAATTGGTTAGCCATATAGTTGGAAACATTGCTGGTGTTAAGATGGAAACTCCTGCAACTGCAAAAGGATATTCATCAGGACACTTCAGAGCAGATCTTAAATTCATGCTTGATTTAAAGAACTACGGTAACTCTGAAATCAACTTTGAATTAAAACAAATCAGCGAAGTTGGAGTACCAAACAAATGGTTAGGATTCTACTTTGTAAATGACATTATGTACATGGATTTGAGTTACTTTGGACTACCAAAAGTTAGCGTTTCTTCAGTATCGGTGCACAAGTTAGTGACAGATATTTTAGAGAAAATTAAGAAAGGCGAGAAGTTAGATATTAAAGATATCATCAAACAAAATGCTGGGGCATACACAACAGAGGCAGTTTCAACATCTGATGATAACCAACTTGCTGGAACATTCTTATTCGATAAGAGAAGATTAACAGTTGCAATTACAAAGTTATTAATCAACTGGATTTTAGATAAGGTAGAAATTGCACCTGGCAAGACATTAAGATATTTGATCAACCAAGAATTAGATTCTAATGTTGACGTAAACATTGATGTAAGAGATTCATTGAACTTTGGTGCAGATGTAATCTTTAAACTTAAAGGTGAAAAGTATACAAAGGTTAATGCAAGTGAAGTAGTTGATGACAAGACACTTACATACTTTGATTTTGTAGCAGATTCAGACGGAAGATATATCCAACTTGCAAATGGCGAATTTAAGATGCTTGCTAGAAATGAAGAAAGTTCAAATCAAAGATACAAGAAGAGAGAAGTTGTAAAACGTGGTACAAATTGGTATATCGCACAATATGTACAAGATAATGCCGGAGAGGTTGTCTTTGATTCTAGAACACGTGAATATAGAGCAATAAAAATTGGCGAATACGTAGAAGAAAGATATAGATTTAAACGTAACCTTGTAGCGTCAACAGTAGGAGATATTTATAAGGTATCAAAGAGCACAACTCTTACTGATAATCCATATGACACTACATTAAAGATTTCATTCGGAATCAGTGATGCACAACTATACTTTACAGATGGTCAAAACTATTCATTAACAAATGATGTATTGAAAGGATATGTAGACATTGAAGAAATCAAGACCCTACAATTCAAAGATACAATTGATATAACAACCCTTGTAAGAAATACAGATATAATAGACTTTAAGGATTTACTTGCTCATTTCTTGCCAGCAGATCAAATTCAAAATATTGAAGCATTAGTTAAGAATGGCGAAGGCGTAGACTTAAATTACAAGTTTGAGTTAAGACTAGAAGGAGAAATTAAACTTGCTGCTTTGGTTAACTACTTGAGAAAGACAGTTGCTCCAGATGCAGAGATAGACTTCTTCTCAAGAAGATTTACAATATTTGACGCAATTAAGTTAGTGAAGGATTTATTCGAGAAGAAAGATCTTAAGATTGCAGAGTTGTTAAATTATGTAAATGCAAAGATTGAGTTATACGTAAATGGAAATCCATTAAAGGGAACAGACGGAAAGACATACTTCGGAGATCAACATAAGGTTATCGGAATGTATGTTAAACCTGATACTTATGCAGAACTAACAGCAGATGAAAAAGATAGCACAAACTTAAAATATGTTGCACCTAATAAAAGATACAGCCATTACTTCAAGAACAAAAATGGAGCATACATATATAGAGATGGCCAGTATGTTTCAGCAGGTTCAGAAAAGGTTAATACATACAGTTATGATCCATTTAACTGGTATTTAAATGAAAATGGCGAATATAAGAAGATAGGCGGAAGTCTAGATATTGATTTAAGTTACTTAAGAGTTAAGAGTTTAACTATTTCAATGGAAGACCTAGTATTATTGGCAAATGACTTGTTGAGTAAGAAGACAAGCAAGACAACGGCAGATACACCATTTGCAGATAAGAAGTTGAAGTTCCCATTCTTAAATAATGAGATAAGTTCTATAATCACAGCATTCTTGTATGGATTTAGAATGACTTCATCATATGTAAGGATGTTAGTAACTCCAGATTATATTAATCAAATACTTAAGTTGATTGCTAAGGATAAAGATCCAATTGTATTCAATACACCATTTAAAGATTCATCATATGTACAAATGAATACAGAACTTGTTAACTATAAGTTCAAAGAAGAAGCACATGCAACTGCAGATGAAATCAAAACCACACCAAATAGATTTACCTTAAAAGAAGCAGAGTACGGAGCATACTACAAGACTCAAGATGGTAACTATGCACCAATTGAGGCGTTGTCAAAGAGTGAATTGGCAGACTACTTAGCAACTGGAAAGAAATTATACGATATAGACAGAATTGAAGGATATATCTATGTTGACGGAAACAGAGATAACAACTATGACAACGTAAGATATAACGGAAAGTACTACTTACCAACAGACAATACAGTAAGCAGTTTGGGCGATGACTACTTGTTACCAATATCAAAATCAACACAAGATGAAAGAGATCGTGCTAGAAAGAGAGATCTTGGTGGTGGAAAGAGCACATTCATGTTACACGTTCCAAAGAAGGAGAAAAGAGGTTGGTATAAGAAGAATATTGACGGATCATTCACAAAATTTAAGAGTGTAACTGAGAGAAATCAATATATCTTTGAAAACGGTGAAGGTTCTCTATATACATTTACAAATACTGATGTATTACAAACTGTAACTGGAGAAGTTGGAACTCACGTAGTTTCACCAGTAGGCGAAATTACTCCTTCAGCGGGTGGACAATATATTTACCCAACTACAGATGGAACATTCTTGCTTGGTGTAAATACAGATAAGAAAAAACCAATTTTAACGGCGAAGTTCTATATTTGGGACTACAGCACAACAATTGATTTGAATGTACCATCATTCTCATCAAGACAAATTAACTTTAAATCTGCTACAGCAGATACATTGTTAGAGCATAACAGATATGTTGAAAAACCAGTATATGGATACGAGAGAGAAGATTTCGATAGATTTAAAGACAAATATACAACTGGTGGCAACTTTGATCCTGATAAGTATTATGCAAATCCAAATTATGTATTCTATCGTGATCCACAAGCAACAGTTGGACAGATCAGTACAGAAGATACATATCATAAGTTAGACATCAACGAATTGTATGAGAAAGACGCTACTGGATTTACAAAATTAACTGGAACGATAACACTTGCACAATGGCAGAAGATATTTGAAGATGATTCAAACATCTATATGAACGTTTTAGATGGAAGACAAAAAGTTAAACTTGGTAGCAGAAACGTATATACAAAAGAGGAATTGAGAAAACTTCACAGTATTGTTGACGGTGGAAATTTAATCATGGATCCAGATCCAGAAGTTTCACCATATGAAAAACCAAATAAAGCATATTTAGTTAAGAAATATGATTATGCTAGCACAGACGGATATGTATATGATATTGAAAATAATAAATATGTACTTTACTCAACATATACAGCACCATATGGACTAGATAAGACAAAATTAACAAGATATGAAGAAACACAAGTTTCATATAAACGTGGTGATGAAATATTCAACGTTTCAACAACAATACGTGGTGGAATATTCTTGAATAACGCATATCTACAAATTGCAGAATATGTAAAGATGCAACAAGCAGTAAACCCAAGTTATCAAATTAGTGATATCCCAGCAGATCGCAGATATAGGAATGAGGCTGGTAAGTATATTCAAGATAACAACGGTGATTATGTAATTCTAAATCCAAACGGTGAAAGTGAAATAATCGGAAAGGTTTTGGGTGCATTGGTTGGACAATTAAATGGAAGAATAGATGTAACTAAAGGCTTCACTGGTGAAGTACTATTTGAAATGAAATTGAACTTAACATTTGAAATGCACGTACAACCAGAATTAGAGTTCAAGATTCATGATTTAGACGTTGCATTTGATGTATGGAGAAGAAAGAACGACAAGAACGTCGGTGGAACATTAGAAGATGGTTCACTACAACATATAATGGGTCTTTACTACAACAAAGATACAGAAACTGGCGAAACAGGCTTGTACATGGATTTATCATGGTTACTTGGTGAATCTGGTAAGTTATCAATGAAACTTGAAAACTCAGCAGTTGAAGAAGTTGTTGGAAAGATTATTACAGAAAAATTAATCAAGAAGAATGACAAGAAACCATCAGCACAGACAACAGCACCTGTAGAACCAAAGATACCTGGAGCAGACGCAACAAAAAAGGCAATATACTTGTCAATGTTCAAGAATACAGTTTCTGTAGACTTAACTGTAGGGATTTTGAAGACAATACTTGGTGCAGCAATGGAGAATGCATCAAAGATAACTAAGTTATTCCCTAACTTTAAATTGTATGTAAAGGGCAATTCGTTGCCATACTACTTAGCAGCAGGAATGATGTTGTTTAATGAAAACGGAACAAAGGCTTTAGTTGATATATCTTTGAGACTTGAAGGATTGAACGGAAACCCTGAGACATCATCAACAGTTGAATATTCTTCAACAGAAGAGCACAACGAAGCATTTGAAAACAGCAGAATGAAAGGACTTGATAATTCAGAATATGATCAAACTGAAGCAAGCAAATATACATTCTATTATGCAAACTTCTCACATAAACAAAATGGTAACTTTAGTACAGACAAGACAACATGGAAGAAGGCATACCTAAGAACACCAAATGCTGGTGATTTTGAAAGAGATACAAAAGACGGAAATACAGTTCTATACAAAGAAATCAGACCACAAGCAGTTCCTGGATACTATAACAAGTCAAAGATATTCACATTGGCTGAAGATGGTAAAACATATATTGAATTTGGAACAAAATATTCTGGAAAGACAATATATGAAGAAATAGTTAATACAGATGACTTTAAGCGTAGCAAAGATGCGTTGTTTGTATTTGAGAATCAAGTATACAGACGTGTATCAAAGGCAGAACTTGCAGGATATCAAGGTAAGATTTATAGCGATAACAGCGGAGCAACAGAATGGGATAAAGTAAGTCCAAGCATTGATGAAATCAAGGCAGGCACAGCAAAAGTATACAAGATGGTATCAGACTTCATCGGATATAAGTCAATCGCAGAATTGAACTTACAAGATATCTTAACAAATGTAGAAAAAAAGACATTTGAAGCAAAAGATATATTAGACAAGGTTACACTTAACAGTATTGAGATGAGCACACAAATGAACCTAACGGCTTCATTGGAAGGAATCATTAACTATACAAAACAAATGTCTGAGTTCGTTAATAGTTCAGCACAATCATATTTGATGGCATTAATTGCTGGCTTAAGTTCATCATTAGACAAGTCAGAAAAGATTAAATTTGATATTGTTGCAGAAATTAAAGCATGGCTTAATATGAGAAAGTTCCTAAGTGAAAAGGATATCTTAGATAAACTTGAAGGAGCAAAAGTTGCATTGAATTTGGCAGTTACTCACAAGATAACTTCGGCAACAGAGAAGACTACAAATATTAAGATGTATGCAGAAATCAATAACGGATTCTTAGAAGGCTTCCTTGACTTCAGCAATATCAATTTAGGGACAACTGGCAATTTCTTAGCACAAAAGATTAAAGTAAAATTGAATTTAACTAAGTTGTTCAAGAAGAATACATATGCTAGCGGAACTTCATATATTGCACGTTCAACTTCTGGAGATGAAGAGAATAGCGGAATTCTACCAGCAAAATTAACAAGTCTATTAAATATCTTGATTGGAAAGATTTTAGTAACAAATGACTTATTCTCAGTTGGATTTAATCCAAATATTATCTCATCTTTGGTTAAGAAATTTGCCCCAGAACTAGCAGATGATCCAGAGACAAACAGATTATTAGGATATCTACCAAAACTAAGAGAGACGCTTGATAACACTAATAGTGCAATCAATGCAGACTTCAGTCAATATAGACCAAAGTTTGGAATGAAGATTGGCGTTGAAGCAGATCAAGAGTTCTTCGTAACGAAAGAGGAATATAAGAATAACAAGTTAAAGATTAATAAATCTGGAACTGATTGGAATGTAGCAGATGGAACATATAATAAAGTTGGAGACAAGTTTGTATTTGCTGGGACATCAGGCACACACGTTTTAGTTTCAAATAGTAAATACGCATTGATAAGTTATGCATATCCAAATAAACCATGGACTGGAGATAAGTACAAGAACGTAAACGGTAACTTCGTACAAGATTCATCTGGTAAATATTTGATGTTAGGAGACATTGATGTTTCAATCAACTTTGGTGATATTTCATTGAAGTATGATCAAGCATTTAGTGAAACAAAACCTAACGCAGTAGAATATAAAGAGCTAACAGATCAAAAACTTAATGTTGACATGAGTGTGGACTTTGCATTCTCAGGAAAGAACGTTCCAGGACAAGATGAAGTCGACTTTGGACCTTTACTAGATCGTATCATGGAAGTTATAGCACCGAAATCAAGTGCAAGAAATAAATTGAAACTAAAGATACAAGAAACATTAGGTAAAGATGATAAGCAAGTCGGAAACATTAGTGTATATGGATATGTTGATATAAATAACTTTGCAAATACACAATTAAGAATAACTGTAAGCAAATATAAAGATGATGGTCAACTTGATGAAATCGTTAGAATGTACTACTACGATGACTCACTATTTGTTGATACATCAAGATTCTTTGGTAATGCAGGAAGAATGGCATTTACAAATCTAGGAGTTACAGAAAAACTTGATGAAGCAGTTGGCAAGATTATAAAGAAAGCAAACGATTCACTAAAGACGACAGCATCAGTATTTGAATTTGAAAATAATCCACATTCCGGAACTGGAACATTTGATTATCCATACTTAATGATGTTGACAAAACCACAAGTATTTATAACACAACTTAATGCATTGTTAATTAACGCATTATACAGAAAGATAATGCAAATGCGTGGAAAACCAACAGTTGATAACTACATCCCAGACATTGGATCAATCTTGATAAAAGGAACAGGAACAGATGAGCACGGCAACGCACAACTTGGTGGAAAACTCCAATTGAAATTAACAGATTCAATCATGATGGGCTTATCAACAAAGACATTAGCAGTCAATAGTGGATATCAAGATAAATTATCAGGAACAGAGCCAAGCGACTTGCTAGAAGAAACCACAAGCTTTGCAGAAGCAACAGATGGATTGGATAAGGTATCAAAAGTAATACGTAGCAAGAAAGATGGTGATACAGTAGCAAACTTTGATAAGTTGTACAAGAGAAGATATAGAAAAGTATTGGATTTCAAACAAATTGAAGACAAGAAGATTGATATCAAAACATTGTCTGCAAAATTCAACGCATCAATGGAATTAGATTTCACAGGACTTACTGAATCAGCCCCTGGATACGCAACATCATTTAATAAGTGGTTGGTAGAGTTGGTACGTAGTCTAGTTGATGGAAAGGATATGTTTGGTAAATATGTACCAATTGCAGATCAAGATGAATTTAATCAAATAAAGAACAGCAAGGTTAAAATCTTTGAAAAAGACGGAGATGGATATAAAGAAGTAGTTAAAGATGATAGTCTCGCATTTGTAGCAGGTAAGTACTTCAAGTTTGATGCATTCAAGTTATCTTTAATATCTAATAGACAGAGAGTAAATCTAAATGTTCAAGTAAAGGCTGATATCAACTTACCAGCAGTATTACAAAACGGATTAAGTGGATTGTTATATTCTGACTTTGAGATGACAGTATCTTTGGCACAACCACAAAATCATCAACTAGTAAAGCTTACATACCTAGGATCTTCAAAATTAAAGAAGGGAACGGCGTCTGGTTATGATAATCAGTATTACCTAGATGAAAATGACCTAGCAGTTGGCGAGAAGAGAATATTCTCTGATGCATTATATATTGACGCAAGTGGACTTGGTCTAGGCAAGATCAAGTTCCAAGGTGTAACTGGATTACTAGGTGGAAAGCAATTAAGACAAGCAGGAACAACTGCACCAAAACAATTAAAAGATCACGGTGCACTATTAATTGATATCTTACTCTCAAAGAATAGATTTGGTATCAGTTTGTCAAAGTCAGTTGTTGAATTTGCACTTGATATATTGGGTGTTTCATTACCATTTAACTTACCACCAATTCAAAATATTCGTCTTGATGTTGAGTATCAATCAAATGGTATTAAGAGCATGAAGATAGAGTCAAAACTTGACGACCAAGGTGCAAGAGTAAAACTATCTGCAGAGGACATCGACTTCAAACTAGAAGAAAGACTACTCGACGTTAAAGAATTAACAAAACAAGTCAAAGCAGGCTACGCAGGATTAACCTTCTCAAAAACAGCAGGTATAGGTTCACTAATCCAAAACGTAATTGACAACATAAATCCATCAGTATCAGTAGCACTAGAAAAGAGATCAGCATATACTACTGCACTTGGCATATCGTGGGGTAAGTGGCAAGTAGGAGGAGGTTATGCTGGAACACTTGCAGTAATGAAAATTAGTAGAGAAAAAATGAAGTTGGGAACATACAATGAAATTAATGGTTCTGATATTACAAGGTTGAAAGTAACTGTAGCAGCTACACATCAACTAGGATATATTAATATGGGTAGAACTAATAATCCAAGTGGGCTAGATGTTGGTGTTACTGGTAATAATATATATCTCACACATATCAACGTATTGGCTGGCTTTGGATCAAATTTGGATGCTGTAAAAAAACAATTAAATGTTGTCGCAATAGAAGGCAAGTCGGGGCAACCATTATTAGGTATGGTTAAAGGTGATGATGGTGATGATAGAGATTTCGCATATCCTACAAATGAAACAAATAAAATCAAGTCAGGTTGGTCAACTGCTAAAAAAGTAGGTAGGGAGTATACTACACCAACATTAGATGAATTAAAAAATGACCCAGAACGCAAATACTCATATACACCAAGATTAAGAAACCTTATTAAAGACGTTAAGTTAAATATGTTTACCGATATTGGATATAACCCAAATATTAATGGCAGAAAAGTAGACAGTAATGATGGGGGCAAAAGTGCAAGATTTTCATTAGATGTAACAATGGACAGAGATGCATACAATGAACTTGTTTTAAAAGTTACAACGTTGTTATTGAATATTGTAAGAGAGGCTTTAGATAGTGATCCTAATGATTACAGATATATAACACATTGGTCAGCAATGCGAGGCACAGATTATACAGATGATAATGATGTAACAAGTGATGGAAAAACTGGAGCATTTATAGGCTATAAATATTATCAAGATGTAAGTCGATACGATGGGAATTACACAATTACAAGATTATTAAGAGATTTTGATTCACTTGTGGTTGACGGGAAAAATACCAGAGAGTTGGTTGAATGGCTTAATGATTATTTGCCATCAATGACTCGAATGTTTGAATTGTTCGTAACATATGCGAATGCACACTTGAACAAGCGTTTGTATGGTATTATTATGACAGGTTTTTGGAAAAATCTGGCGAATTTGGCAAATTTAGTAAATGCATTCTTACCATTACCATTTGCAAGTTATAGCAATATAAATGGCTTTAATGCTGACCCTAAACTTAAGTTATATATGGATATGGTTCCAGATTTTAGCAAATATCATTTAAATTCTACGGTAAATCAAATTTATCCAGGTATTCAATCAATAGAATTGCTCGTTAATGCTGAAAAATGGGATAATGGCACAGATATCCGATATACATTTGAAAAGAACCCAAATGAGAGTCATGGAAGTTTCCATGTAAATCAAAAGGCTACTGAAACTACAAATGATCATGAACATGCATTTAATCATATGTTGATGCGTATTATGCCAAATGCCCTAACTGATGCTGGACGAGATGGAATTATTAAAAGGTTGAATGTTTCTGGTAATAATAAGAATAAAATGGTTTCATTCCATGAGTCTGAAAAAATTAAAGATATGGTTGGATCAAACACAAATGTTCCAACTGAAATAGAAATTACAGACCCTGCACGACGTTCGGGAACAATGCTGGTAAATGGAGTAAAAGCACCAATTGAACTACGTGATTCATTCTTAAGCAATCCAAATAATTTACCACAATATGTAAACTTACAATATGTTGATAAGTATCAAACAGACACTATTGGTAACCCAGGGGCACAATATTCTAACGGTAGAGGAACAAGTATTGTTTGGGATGCATCATCAATTGATTTCACACCAAAGAAAACATCTGAACAAAATCGAGTACTTGTTGGATACCTATATGGATACGCATTAAATAGTGTAGTAGCAGCCGTACCAGTATATGTTACTGATACTTTTGAACTTAAGACAGTTGAAGAGGTCTATAAGAGTGGCAATAAATTCAAGACACGTGATTTGGGAATTGATATTGCTTCTCAATCAAAGACATATCAAAATACATTGCCTCAATTAGTATCTATGACATTTAAACAAGGTGGAACATATACGTTTGGTACTGCGTTGAAATTAAAGAATGGCAAGATGGCTAAGGCAATTAGGTATAAGGATGGAAGTCCAGTTAAACTTGGCAAGAAGCCAGATGGCACACAAATTCTAAATGAAGATAAAAATGAATATGAGTTAATGCCTGCATATGAGGCTGGATTAATTCCAGATGGCGATGATTACCAGATGGATAACTTAGTCCTCGATGATGAAGGAAAACCAAAATACTACAAACTAGACATGAGTCAAATCCCTACAAAATCCGCTAGACCAATAGGGACTATCGAGTGGGATTACAAGAAGTTTAAATATGAGTGGAAGGAAACTGAACTTACAATTCCATTTAAATATCAATGGGGTGCATCAAGTATAATAAGTGGACAAGTTAAAGTTCCAGTTAAGAACTACAATGTTGAAGAGGTTAAAAAATTAGTTAATAAGGCAAATAATAAGAAATATAAATCGCTGACATTTGATTCGTTAAAGGAAATGCCGGGTAACTTGTATGAATTTATCAATCAATTAGATCAACTTGAAACTAACGTAGGTAAATTTGATGTTAAATGGGATCTTGAGAACTTAAAGAAGCGTTTAGAAGAGATTGCAGTACGTGATAGTGCTGGTAACATTACTGGATATGAATACTATAAAGGAATTGACTTAAAGTTAACAGCATACATTGGTGGAAATAACTTTAAGGCAAGAAAGACTCTAAATGAATTAACAGGTTTATTTGCACACGGATTCTCAGGCAAGGGCGATACAACATCACTTTATACAAATAATGGAACAGAAATTGATTACGAAAAGGGATACTATGTTGCACAAAAAGTAGAGATTCCATTAAAGGTCTTAGGATCAGTATATAGTGGCACGAAGAACAAGTTAGAGTATGACCCATATGCAAATAAAGAACTCAATGATTCAACATTTGCAGATGAGAAGTTGAAGATCGACTTTGTAGGAAAGGATAAGACAATAGGCTTAAAGCCAGAACAATATGATATTAGTGCACCATATATTTGGAATTATGGAATGGGTAGATATGAAGCATACACATTAACAGACCCAATCACATACGAAGGATTTGATGTAACTAAATTGTATGCAAAAGTTACAATTAAAACTCCAAAATTATTAAGTCATGATGGAACAACAGCATCAAATGTTGCAAATCAAACTGTATACTTGCCAATCAATGTATTGAAAATGAAGGCAAAAACAATAAATTACAAGTTGAAAAATGCACTTGATGAAGAATGGTACAAATCAGTATCTAAATTCACGAACGTATCATTTGAAGGCAACAAGAAACAACATGATGTAATTCCTGATTGGTCAAAGGGTGTTAAATACTATAAAGATAAGTCAATGACTGTTTTGGCAGAAGATATCTTTGAAGGTGGCACATATTACTTGAAAGTCCCAGGAGAGGTACAAAATAATTTGGGTCAAAGCATGGGAACAGCAAATGGAACAGTAGAGAAGCAAATCTTTACAGTTGAATTGAAAGTTGACAAACCAAAGATTTCACAAATTAAGTTCTACAAGAAAGATATTTACTATAACCAAGAATACCAGACAATTGCAGAGACTGAACTTAAGAATCCAGCGAATTATGTTGAACAGTATGCCGGCTTTGAATCAACAGGAAAGTTAAATCCTAGTGAATACTTGAAACACAACTCAGATTACTTAAAGACTGGGGAATATGGGAACTTCAGAGAAGGAACACCTGTTTTAGCAACATTAGAAAATGGTGAGTCATCAATTACATATGTTAAGGCATTTGACTTATCTAAGTTTAAATTGAACGAAGCAGTTACGAAGTTGGGAGTTAAACTTGGCAACATAGTTACAGAAGTTGATGTAAATGTTCTATCTACAACAATTGATGACATCAACATATCATCTGCTTGTTTAACAAAGGTAGGAACATTTGAGTATAACTATGATGTACAACAAAACTGGAACTTACCAAGCAATGTAGATTTAGTAACATCAGATATGACATATACAAATACATCTATAGTTTGGGATAAGATATATCCTGGAAGTCTCGCAATGTCAAATGATATTCAAGATGGCAAATTCGTACGAAAAGCAACTATATTTGCTGGCACTGAGATTGAACAAGTAAAGGATGTAACATTTAACATCACCAACCAAGTTGGACACGACATAATTGAATTCACACTAAAAGGAATTGAAAAGGACGGAGACAAGTATATATATAACGCATTCAGTAGTGATCCAGTCCCAAGTAAAGCTGACGTAGTAGTTGATGACGGTTCCAACACAACAATAACAGATGTTGATGTAACATTTAGAGAAAACTTTAGACCTACATATGAAGAAATCAGAAATGGTCAATTTACTAGAAAAGCAACATTCTTTGGTGACAAATTTGTTGATTTAACATTTGAAGTAATCGGCGGACAAAATATTAGCATTGACGGATTGGTTGATACGAAATATCAAATAAGTGCTGATGATTTCTATAAAGGTTTAAACAAGAAGGCAACAGTTAATGTTGGAGGAGTTCAAGCAGAAGGAACAGTCGAATGGTACTATACAAACGGCAGAACTGTTGATGAGGTTTGTGCACTAAACGATGATGAATTAAAGGCATCAAAGGTTACATATACACAAGACGGATTACCAGAAACTGAAGTATTTGCAATGGTTAAGATTAACAATGATAAGCATTGCTTGTATGGAATTAAACTAACAGTTGCAAAGGCTGAAAAATCACCACAATTAACACGTACAGTAATGTTTGATACATTTGGTCAAGATGCGAATGCTGAATTGAAGAATATTGATGGTGAAGCAGTTGATGTAGAAGTTAAGGTAGGAAACAGTGTTTATAATGTAAGAGTAAAATACAAAGTACCAGAAACTATTGAAAAAGACTTTAATAAAGTTAGTGGTAAGGATGTTGAGTTCACATTTACATGTGTAAATCCAGACTACAAAGCTAACAGCACAAACCATGTACTATTCAAAGGCTCTGTATACATCATGGATAGAAGAGCATCTGAAATCAAAGATGACAAATATAAATCATTAACAATTGACCCTACAATGATTTCAAAGATGGCAGATTTGAATCTCCCAAATAAAGTATTAGTAGAAACAAGAGAAGGACAACCAGTAGAGATGTTAATAGAATGGCCTTCAGATTCAAATATCACTATTGATGGTGGTGATTATAATGATGCAGAAGGAAGAGTAAGCCTATATAGAGAAACAAGTATCGGATTATACTGCTATGAACTTGTAAATAAAGAATACAAATACATGTTGGTATCTGAATATGAAGAACTTCAAAAGAAGAACAACCCAAATTATGTGTACACAGGAAGAAGATTTGCTAAATATTCATCAAGCATTAATATCCCAACAACTGTATTAAGAAGAAGAGTTTTAAATTCTACATTTGTATTACCAGGATATACATTCATATACGAAACTAAAGAGGGTAACGATTTAGTTAGATATTATCGTGGATCAAATAAAGAATTCATAAAGGTTTACTTCGGAAGCAACAACTTACCAAAGAAGGTACAAATATTAAATACATACAAATTCGATCCTAACTTTGTACCAGAAAAGATAACCCTTACATATGGTGCTTTGGTTGGGACAACAGAGTTGATTGATTGTGAACGTACTTTTGATATTGAACTAAAGGGAATACCTTCAAAAGAAAATATGCAATTTGACATTAAGAAGAACTATACAATGAGATTGAATGTTCTTAATAATGGAAAAGCAGTTCATAAACAAAACGTAACGTTGACAATTGAAAGTGCACAACCTTCTATGAGTACAACTAATATAGCATCGGATAAGGTTGATTTGACTGATGGAGGTCTAAAGCATAGATATGGTGCATACGATTCTGAAAGCGATTCAATCTTCACTAAGATTTACCAGAATCAATATAGCAAGGCAACAATGTACTTTGAAGGAAGATTTGTAACCCTATTAGAATGGAGCAGAATGCAGGGCGTTAAAGATAAACAAGGATATTCATTCTATAAGACATTGGGTGATGGAAGCGGCCAATATAGATATTCAGTAGACCCAGATACAAGACAATACAAGATTGATCCAGTGGGTGATTATGTTTATGCATACTCTTATTCTGATGAAGTCTCTGTAGAATGGGATTTAGCAGATTTAAGTTACAGCCATAAGGGCGGACGTAAGTATGTAAAAGCAAAATTAAGAAGCGATGTATTTAATTCTGTCGGAACGGTTTTGAAAGTCCCTGTATATATTGAAAGTGCATCATCAACATCTGAGACATTTGAATCATGGTCAAGCGATTACTTTGTAAAACGTAGTGGCGAGAGAATCTTTGATTATGTAAGGAAGGATGAAGCATTCTTTGAAAGATATGATGGATACACTGGTCAAAGATATGTTAAGACAGAGACTGGATATGCAATGGCAGATGCAAGAAATCCAGAAGCAATTTACAAGGATGCGTTCGGAACAAAACTTACAAGAAGAGAATTGGCATTACCAAGAGATGTTCAAAGGTATACTTTAAAACGTAATGGCAAATATGTTGAAGACGATTTAGGAGTCTACTATAAAGACTTGTCTGGTGAATATAAAGAAATGACAGAAGCACAAAAAGGAGTATTTAAATACTTACCAGAAACAGTTAAATTGAGTAACGGCAAAACAGTAGATGCATATTGGGATGTTTCAGGATTTAGCCCAGCATTAGAAGGTGGAGAATTTAGAATCACATTAAAGATAAATGTAAGAGGCGAATTCAACTATTTAATTAAGGCAAATAGCAAGAATAAACACGATGTAGGCATCCAAAACATTTACTATACAGTAGTAGTAAAGGACAACAAGGCAACAAGTCTAGATGTAAGTAAGAACAATGCATTGGCTAATAAAAATGGTTTTATAAATATGTGGACAGAGTCTGAAGTAACACCAAATAATCCATTATCTGCATACACATTTAAGCAAAATGCATTTGAGCAGGACATTAGCACTATTAGTGAACTTATCCTAAAAAATGAAGCAGGTGAGGAAATGAAATTTACAGGTACAGCATCTGCAGGCAGCCTTGGAACATTTAAGTGGATATACAATGATATGACGCCTAATACATCTGGTAACGTAGCATACTTAAAAGCACTCATAACTTTAAAAGATGGAACAGAACAAACATTTAGTATTCCATTTGCATTCACAGAAGATAAGATTACAAAGATAAAATACGGTTCATATGAGAGCAATATCAATAACAATGTTGCGGTTGCACCTTATCAAATTAACATTTATGACGCAACAACACATACGTTGCCAAATAGATATGACGTTACATATAACTCGGCACAATATAAATATAGAAAGAACGAGTTTGGTTATATGGCAAAAACAACAGTACATTCAATGACTACTGGTCATACTGTTAATAAGGTAGACGCTGATGTAACTATGAAGAGTAATTATAAGTTATACATTGAGGGAACAACTTCAAAAGGTGTAAATGGAGAAGGAACATTGTACTTTGGTGATTATGCAAAATTAACAGTACCATACACTGTAGCACAAGTAAACAAACCAAGCGGAGCATGGAATTCAGGATTAGTATCTGGTAACAAATTAGTTACAAGAAAGAATGGATACCCAGTTGTTTGGAGAGGAACAGCAAAAGTATACAGAGCAGATGGAACAATTGTGACTGAGTATAATGTTGAAATCAGTAGCAGAGATGAATATACAACATTGACTGCAGATAACTACCAAAGAGTTGTCTATACATTGACACCATACTATGGAGTTATACTTGATATTAACAACAATATCATCAGTGGAAGAGAAAACAACGGTTCGCCAAAAGCATGGGAGAGTGGGACAACTCAAACGGTAAATATTAACTAGATGAATTGATTCAAGTGGCTAGCATCAGCCACTTGAATTCTGCTTCATAATAAGAAGAATTAGATAAAGAGGAAGACTAGAGAGTAATGGCAGATATTTTTTTCAATATGCTAACGCTAGTAGCCATGATGATACCAGGTTACTTGTTAGTAAAAAGCAAACTTGTTAAAGAGAATTCACTAAAAAGTTTTTCAGCACTATTGCTGTATGTTGGTCAGCCCTTCTTATCACTTGCATCATTCTTAGGTACAAAGTATACAAAGGAAATAGGTTTAAATTTATTATATGCCTTCTTATTCGCTCTGATTTTTCAATTGGTATTGTTTGGAATAGTCTATTTGATAACTTTTAAGTTCTATGACAATCCAAAGGAATCAAAAGAGTTACTAGCAGATGAAAAATTTGATCCAATATTTATCTTGGCTGGTAGTGAAGAAGAGCAATTGTATAAGAGAATAAAGAGGGGACGTGCCACGCGTGCGATGGCATTATGTACAATTTTCGGGAATGTGGGTTTTTTTGGTGTACCAGTCTTAAAGGTGTTATTCCCAGGGAATGACGTCGTTATCGCATATTCATCAATGTATGTACTAGCAATGAATTTAATGGCATGGACAATTGGCGTGTTTATAATAACTGGAGAGAGGAAATACATAAGCATACGAAAGGCACTAATAAATCCACAAACAATAACTTTGATAATTGCTCTGCCAATACTGTTAACTAACAGTGGTTCAAAAGTACCACAACAGATTAGCAATATGATAAAGATGTTAGGTGATATGACAACCCCATTGTGCATGATAGTATTGGGACTAAGATTTGGATTTGTCAAAATTAAAGATTTCTTCACAGATTACAAGATATTTATATCGGTATTCCTTAAAATATTAGCAATACCACTAATTGTATTTGGGGTAATGTATAAAATCCCAATGGAACTTGAACTTAAGAGGACTTTGATAATATTATCTGGAATGCCTACAGCGGTTATTACTTTAGGTTTCAGCGAATTATATGGGGGAGATCAAAAGAGCACTGCTAGTATGGTTTTACTTTCTTCTATCCTTGCATCAGCAACAATTCCGTTAATGATGTTTTTAGTTGGAAAAATCAGTTAAAGATTGTTGATAAAAGAGCAAGGTATGCTACAAACCCAGCGATGAGAATGCCACCTTGCCAACGTCTAAATTTACCAGATATTAATGTGGGGAAGAGTGCTAATGAACATGTCGCTAAACAAAATGGTAAATCTAGTTGTAACGTTTGAGTACTTACAGGCAATGCCTTGCCAGAAATAAAGGCACAAATAGGTAGAATTAAAGTTATATCAATTATATTAGCCCCAATTACATTTCCTATGGATAAGTCAGATTTCTTTTGAGCAATAGATGTTATTGTAGTTACTAATTCAGGTAAAGAAGTTCCGACGGCAATTATAGTTACTGCAATTATACGAGAAGATACACCGACGCCAAGTGCGAATTTTTCGCCAAATATAACAAGCAGTTCAGCTCCGCCGATAATTCCGCCAACGCCAAAGAAGAAGTAAAAAAGATTAGTAAATACTTCTTTTTTTGAGGTTTTTGATTTGAGTTTAAGTTTAATGATTTTACCATTACCAAGTAACTTAAATTCGTTACTACTATGTACATAGTTGTATTCATCAACATCAATCGTGTTAGCAAGACAAAATTTCTTTTTATATTGACGCATCGTCATTAAAATGTTTTCGATGATAAATATTACGAATATTCCAATTGGGATTAGACTGTAATACAAATTAAGTTCTTTTTTTGTAAATACTATTAACCATAGTGAAAGTATTGCAATAACCAATAAGAAAAATTTAGCGATATATTCTCTGCGTTTAATAGCCATTGGTATAAACAAAATTGATAATGCCATTATAAGGGCGATATTGGCATTTACAGAGCCAATAGCATTACCTATTGCAATATCTACCTTGCCCTGACTAGCAGCGATTGAAGATACGATTATTTCGGGTAAAGTAGTTACAAACGAAACAAGAGTAGCCCCAATAATGAATCGAGGGACACCAAGTTTTTCAGCAATCCAAGATACGCTTTTTACAAATGTATCACCACCGAAAATAATTAGTATTAGACCAATTACAATTAAGACAAAAAACAGTGTAATGCTTGTTGCTGACGCCATACAAGTATTGTATATAATATATAAAATAAATTAAAGTACCAGCACGAAGTTAGTGTAATTCATTTTTAATTTATATATTGGAAATGCTATACTTTACATGTTATTAAACAGCGAGGAGGTGATATTGATGTCTAGAGTAGAAGCAAAAGAAAACGAAACATTAGAAATGACACTTAGAAGATGGAAAAGAAGATGTGCTCATGATGGTATCATTGGTGACCTTCGCAGAAAAGAAGCATACGAAAAACCAAGTGTTAAAAAGAAAAAGAAAGCAGAAGCAGCACGTAAAAGAATGTTCGCAAAACAAAGATAATTAAACGTTTAAATTTTCAATTTTTAAACATATGAGTAACAAATCCGTATAAAGTACGTTGTTTTATTTTATCCAAATCGAGATATTCGCTTTATTGACTAAAACCTTCAGAATAAAGTATAATTTAAGTGATTTGTTTTCTCAATGTTTGAGAAAAATTAAGGAGAAAAAAAAGATGGAATTTTTAAGTAAAGGTCTAACAAAATTTGTTAATGATTCAGTGGCATTATGTAAACCTGATAAGGTTGTTTTAATTGACGGATCGGAGGAGCAATTAGAACAATTAAGAGCAGAAGCATGTTCAACTGGTGAGATAATTAAATTAAATGAAGAGAAACTACCTGGGTGCTATTTGCACAGAACTAAAGAAAATGACGTCGCACGTGTAGAAGGTAGGACATTTATTTGCACAAAGAAAAAAGAAAACGCTGGACCAACAAACAACTGGATGGCTTCTAAAGAAGCATATGCAATGTTAGAAAAACTTTACGATGGAGCAATGAAAGGAAGAACAATGTATATCATTCCATATTCAATGGGAGCAGTTGGCTCACCATTCTCAAAAATTGGTATTGAATTAACAGACTCAATATATGTCGTTTTAAACATGAATATAATGACAAGAGTTGGACAAAAAGTTTTAGATCAACTTGGAAAGAGCAACGATTTTGTAAGAGGTTTGCACGCAAAGGCAGATATTGACGCAGAAAAGAGATATATTTGTCAGTTTCCTGAAGACAATATGATTATGTCAGTTAACTCAGGATACGGCGGAAACGTCCTACTAGGAAAGAAGTGTTTTGCACTTAGAATCGCTTCTTATTTAGGTAACAAGGAAGGTTGGCTTGCTGAACATATGTTGATTTTATGTTTAGAAAAACCAAACGGGGAAAAGAGATATATCGCAGCGGCATTCCCATCTGCTTGCGGAAAGACAAATTTAGCAATGTTAATTCCACCAAAAGAATTTGCCGATAAGGGATATAAAGTATATACAATTGGTGATGACATTGCATGGATTAAAATCAAAGATGGAAAGATGTATGCAGTAAACCCGGAGAATGGTTTCTTTGGAGTTGCACCAGGAACAAATGAGAAGTCAAATCCTAATGCTTTAGCATCTACAAGAAAGAATACAATCTTTACTAACGTTGTTCACAATACAAAAGACAATACTGTATGGTGGGAAGGATTGGATAAAAATCCACCAAAAGAAGCAATAGACTGGAAGGGAAATCCTTGGACAGAAAAAGAAAGAGCAGAAGGCATTAAGGGAGCACACCCAAATTCAAGATTTACTGCACCTGCAATTAATTGCCCATGTATTTCTGAAGATTTTGAAAATCCACAAGGTGTACCATTAGATGCAATAATTTTTGGTGGAAGAAGAGCAAAGACAGCACCATTAGTATATGAAGCAAGAAGTTGGAATCATGGTGTATTTATTGGATCCATAATGGCTTCTGAAACGACAGCAGCAGCAAGCGGAGCAGTTGGTGTTGTTAGACGTGATCCTATGGCAATGTTACCATTCTGTGGTTACAATATGGGTGATTACTTTAATCATTGGATTAAATTAGGTAAAAAAGTAAAACATCAACCTAAGTTCTTCAATGTAAACTGGTTTAGAACAGACGAAAAAGGTAACTTCCTATGGCCTGGGTTCGGAGACAACATGAGAGTTCTAGATTGGATTATCAAAAGAGTTGATGGCGAAGTTGAAGCAAAAGAAACACCAATCGGATTTATTCCAGATGCAAAGGATATTAATGTTAGTGGCTTAGATATGAAAGAAGAAGACGTTGCAAATCTTTTAACAATAGAAAATGATTTGTGGGCTGAAGATGCTAAAGGAATTGAAGAGTTTTATGCAAAGATTGGAAAGACTTTACCTAAAGAATTAGCAGTTGAATTAGATACACTTAAAAACAATCTAAAATAACTCTTATATCTGCTAGAAGAGATTCAAGTTGGAGTTATATAAAAAGTACATAAAAGAAGAGATAGGAAAGGATGGTCAGTTAAAGTCTATCTCTTTTTTTAATTATGAAAATTACAATTTTGGTTACGATGTCGTAGATTACTATGCACAAAAAAATCCAAATAAAGTGGCTTTACTTTGGGTTTCAGATGCTAAAGAAGAAAAGCAGTTTACTTTCTCTGAAATATCAAAACTTTCAAATAAACTAGCAAATTACTTCTTATCATTGGGTATAAAAAAAGGTTCAAGAGTCTTAGTTATTTTAAGGCGTCATTACGATTTCTGGATGTCTATGGTTGCTTTACATAAAATAGGTGCAATAGCAGTTCCAGCGACGGTACAACTTAAGAAAAAAGATTTACTATACAGATTTGATGCGGCAGAAATAGATGCAATATTATGCGTATCAACCGAGGACGTGATACAAGAAGCAGAAGATGCAATAAAGGAGCAAAAAAGAAAAATAGTCAAAATAGCATCTGACGGTGAGAGAGAAGGTTGGAATAATATATCAGAAGGATATAATAATTTCTCAGACAAATTGCAAATCGACCCGATTAGAATGCCTAAAAGTTCAGAACCAATGCTTATGTTTTTCACATCAGGAACTACTGCATATCCTAAAATAGCGGAGCATATTCATACGTATTCTTTGGCACATTTTGTAACTGCTAAGTGGTGGCATTCAATCAAAGAAGGCGATATCCATTTAACTGTTGCCGAAACAGGCTGGGGCAAAGCTGCTTGGGGCAAATTGTATGGACAGTGGCTAGCCGGTGGATGTGTATTTGCTTTTGACTTTCGTAAGTTTGATAATTTTGAGTTATTAGAATTGATAGAAAAGTACAAAATTACAACATTTTGTGCTCCACCAACAGTTTATCGCTTCCTAATCAAGGCGGATTTATCAAAATATGATTTATCTTCTTTGCGTTATTTAACTACTGCTGGTGAGGCATTAAATCCTGAAGTCGTAACTAGAATTAAAGAAGCAACTGGACTAGAGATAAAGGAAGGTTTTGGACAAACAGAAACAACTTTGACAGTTGCAAATCTTTTAAATATGAATATTAAACCCGCCAGTATGGGGAAACCTACCCCAAATTATCAAGTAGAATTGTTAGACTCTGAAGGTAAAAATGTTGACCCAGGAATTGTTGGAGAGATATGTATTTCACTTAAAACAGGCATTCCAGTCGGGTTATTTTCAAAATATTATAAAAATCCTGCCGAAACCAAGAGGGTTATGCACGATGGTTATTATCATACAGGTGATATGGCATGGCGTGATGAGGATGGCTACTATTACTTCGTGGGTCGTAAGGATGATATTATCAAGTCAAGTGGCTACAGAATTTCACCTTTTGAGATAGAATCAGTTCTTATGGAGCACAAAGCAGTGTTGGAATGTGCAGTAATAGGAGTTCCCGATCCAATTAGAGGACAAGTTGTAAAGGCATTTATTTTACTTTCTCAAGGTCATGAACCATCAGAAACATTGAAAAAAGAGATACAAAATTATGTAAAATCCTCAACAGCACCATATAAATACCCAAGAATCATTGAGTTTGTAGAGAGTTTGCCAAAGACAATTTCGGGGAAAATTATTCGTACACAACTTCGTTAGATTACTTATTTTGCTATTGTATTAAACGCTCATTTTTTTGTATTATTAATATATATAATATAAAGGGTGGTCGTTATGAATATTTCTAGTAAAAAAAACATTAAACTTTTTAATAGAATATTTTTCTTTATTTTATTGCTTGCGATGCTGGTTTCAATTTTTTTCATCAACAGCAACGTTAATAAAGTATTTGCTGCTTCGGGAGAGCATGGGGGTAGCGATATAGTACCTCCATATACTTTTGATAAACTAGTGAATACTGGGAATGACACATATGAGTTTGATATGAAGACTCATTTGAACGAGCCACATGGAGATTTTTCTTGGTTTTCTGATGTGCCATATACCCATAATGGTAATGGCGATAATAGTTACACAATCCATAGAAATGATGGTTCAGGGGAAGACACCGTAAAGATGGTTTTAAATTACAAGATTCCAGAAGAGATAAAGAACCTTTTAGAACGATATCCAAATGCTTTTGAATTAAGTTATACAGCGACGGTTAATTTGAATGATAGTAATGGAAGATTATACTATGCATTTATCGGTGCTTTAAAAGGAAGCGATTCATTTTCTTCAACTAATCTTCTTGGAGAAAAGACTAAAAGTTTCGAATCATTTGTCAATACGCACGGATCAAATCTTCAATCTAGTAGCAGAAAGCCTAGTTATAGTGGGGCTTGGGATTATACAAGTAACTTAACAGGGAATTTTTCGTCAACACTAAATGAAACCAATAAATATATTTCGCTTCTATATTACAATTACACATGGGGATCAAAAAAATATCATCCAAAAAATTTAAAAGGAAGCGTTTCAAATTTTAAATTATTACTAAAAAGGAAAAGCACTATGGGGCTTCTTAAACCACATATTGCTGGTAATGAAAATGGATTTTCTGGTAGTAATTTGAAAAAGAAGGTTGCGGATTATGACATTTTTGGGGCGAACTATGACAATATTTCAAACGAATATTCAAAAATAAAAAATGACGTAGAGTCTAGATTAGATAGTATTGAAATAGATGGTCAAAAAGCAAAAGTAGATATGCTTTCTCTAGCAAGTAAGATAATAGAGAAGGACGGAAGAAATTGTTATAAATGGGCTTCTTTTGTTTTTGAGGACTGGACAGCGTTAAATGATGAGATGACAGCAAAGTTTATAGATCCGTCTCAAGACTATAAACAATTAAAGGCGTTAAAAATTGGAGACGAGACTGTTCAACTAACGCACGACAAATCCAGCGGAACAATCAAAGTGGATGGTGAAGAGGTTGGACAATATGAATATGAAAAAATAGGATCAAAAGTCAGATTAACGCTATATCTGACTAAAAATGCGGTTTTTGAAGTAATTGCAATAAATCAATTTGATGTTGAATATAAAGTTGAATGCAAGTTCAATGGGATACATCAATCTCAGACAATAACTGGTGTAAGCGATACGGAGTTTGCATCTTCAGATAATTTAGGTAGCGTTAGTGAATGGCTTCACTCAAGTACAAATGGATCCTTTGATGTAACTCAAGCAGATGATGATTCTGGCTTTAACATGTTCTACTATGCTATTTCAAGAAGTAACGATGGTAACTTCGGTTCAGCAAATAGTTTTGATTTAAATGATTTGAAAGGCAAAATGCCAATAGGTTATGGCAAGATGCCTAAAATTTCATATGATGCAACTACTGGTTTTATCAATGGCAAAACGCCAATATTCTCAAGTGGCGGAGTTACACAAACTGGATATTACAGACTAGAAATAGTTTCCCTAAGTTTAGGTGGGGGAATTTCTAGTGTAAAGACCGTATACTTTAAACTTGATAAAGACGAGCCAACAACTACAATTAAGAAGCTGGTTGGCGATACGAATGAAGTTGTTCAGACTGTAGATAATGAGAAGTGGTTCAACAAAAAAATGACTGTTGAGTTTTTACTTACACCAAACATCACAGGGAATTATATTGAATATACTTTTGGGGATGACCAAGTAAAATTATATTTCAAAAACAATAAAATCACAGGAATAAACGAAACAAAGAATTTAAGTGAGACCCAAATAACACAGGATGGCATTCAATACAAGATAGAGCAATCAGGAACACAAACAAAAATCACGGCAATATTTGGGGATACACCAAACGCACAAGGCGTATATCCAAATGTAAACATTAAGAGTGAATTCAAGACATACGTTGGTGAAAATGATGAGCATCCAAATCCACTATTCGCAAAGAATACGGAGTGGGGCAATAAGGTTTGTATTAGAGTTGATAGAACAGCCCCTGGCGAAGTAAGTATAAACGATGAAGATGAAATTGCATCTAGTACGTATGGTGATGCAAAGTGGTATACAGACAGGTGGATTAAGAAGTTTGAGTTTGAATTAAATGCAGAAGAACTTGGAAGCAGTTTAGGAGAAGATTACAAAGACATTACTTTCTATGCTGGTATTGCTAAAGGAGAATTTCCACAACATAATGGCAACAACCTTGATGATGTATATACAAGTTTGCAAGATGGCGATGTAGATAATTACTTCAGCAAAGTTATGAGAATAAAAGGAAGTCAAATTAAAGATTCATTCTCTAAGGATTTTGATCTTGATTTGGGAGACAATAGTTATGGTAACAGAACAATGTACTTCTGGATTAAAGACCAAGCAGGGAACGTTGGGGCTTTATACAAGAGATATTTAAAAGTTGACCCAACAAAATATCAATTGAGAACAGAATTCTATAGAGCCGGGCTCGCAGAAAACAGTGAATACATGCCAGAAATGCAATTTGTTAATGAAGAAGGCGATGAAGTAAGTGTAGCGAAACGTGGAGAAAAGATTAAAGTAACTACCACTTTATCGGACAAACTTGCATCATATAAGTTATCTACTAAATTTGGTAAGACAGATTCAACAGCAGTTACTCAGTTATTAGAACAACCAGCAGAACACTTTAAATCAACATATTTCCATCCTAGTTCTTTAATAAATCCAAACTCACCTTTATCTGGCATTGATGAAGGGTCATTTATGTATGATTTGGGATTTGGAGATGAGACTAAGAAGTTCACAGATGGAGCAAATGGAGTAGGTAACGAACAAAATGTAATTAGATTTAAATATGAGTATAAAAAAATTGTTAGTTATCAAATCAATACATTCGTTTCAGAATATCTAGGAGAAAACTTTAAATTAAATACTGAAATTGATGAGGATGTTGATAGCGAATTAGAAGTACTTAAAACCTTATTTGAAACCTCAACAGGTATTGTAAGTTTCACAACTAAGGACGATATACCAGTTGTTGGTAAAGTAAATGTTGGTCAGTACAAAGTTAAAGTAAGTCTTGAGAATGCATCTCAACAATTGAAAGACGCATACATCATAGAATCATTTGAACATGACTATACAATCGTAAAGAGAAATGCAACGGTAAGAGTAAAGAAAAATTTAGAAAAAACATATAAACAATCAATGAATTTAAATGATCCATCTAATATTGTATATGAGATACAAAATCTAGTTGGAGAAGATGCAAATGAATTTAATACAACAGGACAATTAACTGGATTAAGCGGAACTGTTAAGTTAGAAACAGCAACAGCGATGGAAGACTTGAATGTTGGGTTATATAAGGTTATCGCAGATCAAGAGTTTGATCATCAGAACTATCAATTTGAGTTTGTAGAAGGCAACTTAAATGTAAAACCATTTGAGATAAATGTTAGACCACAAGATGTAACAAAGACATATAGAGATAATGATAGTTCAGTCCAATTTGAAGTAGATGATATTGCAAACATAACAGACATTATAAGCAACATTGAAGTGGTTGATATAGCAAATAGAATATATAAAGGAAAAGATAATCAACAAGTTATCTTACGTAATTCTGGTGAAGATGTAGGAGAGTATCTATACAGAGCAACAGCAATCAATTTTGAAACAAATCCTAACTATAAAGTCAAAGTTGATATATCAACTGGTAAATTCACAATTACAAAGAGAAATATATCTCTAACACCAAAAGCAGATCAAGGAACAAAAGTTAGACAAGAAAGTGATATAACAGAAGATTTTATAAACTCACAAGTTCCAGAGTTTGATCTTGATGATAGTAAATTTAATGGCGAGTTAGCAGGCAGTTTAGGTGTAAAATGGGACGCTTCAGTTACTGGTACAAATAGAGATTATGATTATGAACTAAAATTAACAGAAGCATTAAACAAAAACTTTAACGTTACATTGGCAGGAACAGTGAAGTATAAGGTTGAAGTAATTGGGGACAAGGTAATCGTAAGAAACAAGACAAGACTTGAATATGTATACGGTGATACAAATGACGTTACATATTTAGGGAATGAGGACAAGTTTGAGTTTGATGGCGTTGATGTTACTGGCAAGAATGTTACTTTAACTTGGGATGCAATAGATTACAGCAACAAGAACGTAGGCGTATATTCTGAGACAGTTGCAAATCCACAATTAACAATTGACGGTGTAATACATGAAGTAGTTTGCGAACCAATTAATATTGAAGTTAAGCAAAGAGTGGTAGATATTAAGCCAACAGTTGTTAATGACACAAAAGAATATGGTGCAGACGACGGCGAGTATGGTATTGGATACGAAACCTTAACAGACAAGGATGGCGGAGTATTAACAGTTAATAGCGGAAGTCTTGGAAGAATGATTCAAGGTGAGGCAACTACTACAACAAAATTTGATGATATAACTGATAACAATGGTTATATATATAGTAGTGATAGAAAATATATAATAGGCGTTACTCAAGAATTTGTTCTAAGCAATTCTAACTACAGAGCAGAACTTAAAGAAGAAAAATTCTTATATATTGCAAAGAAGAAATTAGACATCAATGATGCCGGCTTTATCGGAAAGAATAAGGTATTCGACAATACAGCAAAATTTGACATTGATTATGAGACAGAAAAAATATATAACTTGGCAGTAGTTAGACCTAATGAAGCATATTTATATGCAAGAGAAACATACTATGCTGAAGTTGGAAGCGACGAGTTATCAAGTTCAAAAGGTGCAAAAGACATCATATTCAAGCAGATTTCACTCAGAGGCGAAAAGGCATATAACTATCAGATTTTGAAGAGTGGTCAACCAGTATCTCAAAACGATATGTTCAGAAGCACAGGACACATGATTGAAGATGTTGAAACTATCAAGTTGAAAAAGGGGTGGTTTAGCATTAATAAACAATATGACGGAACAAATGAAATAAATAACGGTGATGTGTCGATAGCACAAAGGTTATTATCTAACCTTGAGAAGCAAATTATCAATGCAACAAAATTTAGTTCAGAAAGAGTTGGAACTCAAGAGATATTAAATGAAGTTAAATTCTTATTTAAGAATGTAGATGCTTCAGCAGTTACGCTTGAAATTGCATCTGGTGAATCAGATATTTCTGTTGAGTATGAAGGAAGCCAATGGGTAGTAACTGTAAAGAATATTCCTGGAAAGATTATACCAAGAGAAATAACTCCAAATGATATGGATATGACTGTTGAAGGTAGCAAAGACTTTACAAATATCACAAGAGAATATAATGCTACAAAGAACGTTACTATTGAAGGAATACTTAAGAATCAATCAGGTATTTATGCAGGAGTAAAACTTACTTTCAAGGCAGAAACAGAATCTAAAGATGTTGGAGAGTACACAATTTCAGTTACAAACATATATTCAAACAATGAGAACTTCACAGCAAAGAATGATGTATTTACTGAGTATTTCTTGAGAAGCAAAGTAAATATTACTAAAGCAAAATTGTTGCCAGAGATTATATTTAGAGAAAGAGGTGCTGAATATAACGGAACAACATATCTAGATGTAACAGATGATGAAACCGAATTTGAAAGAGATAAGAGTAAGGTTGCGTACGTTAGCGGAAAGGCTACAGTTAAATCTGATAAGAACTTACCAATTGAATTAAAAGAAGAGTTATCAAAAATCAAATTGAGCGTTTCTGGATCATTTACTCTATCAAAAGACGGAATTAAGAATAAAGATGTAAACTTTGAAGGTGAGAATGAGACATATCATGACTTCATAATTAATCAATTGAAGGTTGAACAATTAGATGGCAACTATGAAGAGTTCATGAAAAACTATGAATTGTTTGGTGGCAATGTATATTCATATGATGGATCAACATATTCAAAGACAAAAGAAGCAAATGATTATGATTTATCTCAAGGCGAGCAAACAGTCAATAATATTGAATATAAGAATGTAATGGTTCTAAAGAGAAAGAGAATAATCTTTACAGATACAGCACTTAGAGCAAAAGATAAAATATTTGATGGATACAATCAACACGGAAGAGTTAATGCTGATGTTGAATATGCTCAAAGCGATACGTTTGCAGTTGGTGAAGACGATAAAGTTGAAATAGGTTTAAGGGCTGTATTTAGAGAAAGAAACGTAAAACGTGATAACAATAACGAACCTATTAAAACAACTGTTATGGTTGAAGTTCTTGGATTGAGAAACAAAGAAGAGATGCCAGCAGAAGACTACAAGAGAAACTATATCTTGGAAGTAGATTATTCAAATACAACTAATTTTGAGTTTGAAGAAGACATTAAGGTAAAAGCGTTCAGAACCGAAGCAATATTAAAGCCAGCACCAGTTGTTGTTAATGATTTCAATTTAGAAGAAAAACAGTACGATGCAAGTCCAGTTGCAAGAACAATTGAGCCAAAGGACATTGTTGGATTACTTAATAACGACAACGATAAGGACGGTTATAAGATTACAGTTCAATCATCAACATATGCTACAAAAGATGTAGAGTTAGATAGTGATGGAAATCCAACAGCAAAGAGCGGTATAGTTTACAACGCAAAGATTGAAAGAAAGAAATCTGGAAGCAGTAACTATATATTGGCATACATTGATAACGATTCTACAGAAACACCATACTTTGAAAAAGACGGTAATAAGTATTATCTATTACCAGTTTCAACACGCTTTATAAGAGAGGCTAACTATAATGAATCTCTACACGCAGATAAGGTAGTAGGAAAATATTTCCACAACGGCGAAGAAGGCTATCTAGTTAAGTCAGGAGTAGCATTAGGTGCAGTTGCAACAACAATAGGCGAAGTAAATTACGCAGGTGCAATGGGAAAAATCACAAAGGCAAAAATTAGGGTAAACTTTGAAATCAAGACAGACAGTGATATGTATGATTTTTCAAAAGCATCATTGTGGAAATACTATGACGGAACAAAGAGTTTTGGTGGTCAGTATGGTATTGACTTCCAATTCAAGAGTGCAACATTGAAAGGTAATGATACATGGAACGAAACAGACGTAGATATAGTTGCAGAGTTCAGAAATCGTACAGTTGGAAGAACGGATATTGTTTTGAAGTGCAAGTTTACAAGTAACGCAAATCCTTTATCAAATAACTATGACTTTGATGAATTAGGAACAACAATAAACGGTTGGATACTTGCTCCTAGAATGAATATTACAGTTAAGAATATAGATTTGCAGTATGGACACAGATTAGAAAGTAAGCATTTAGATAATAAGTATACAATCCTAAAGACGGGCGGTATAGAAGTAGAATTAAAATATATTGACAATATTTTTTACATGCCATACGACGATTACAAAGATTTATTTAAACAAGAACCAGATACAAGTTTGAGATATGGACTTGTTGATGGGAAACCAATACAAGAAGATGCTGGTGGATATGTTAAGTTAGATGTTGAACTTGACATGTCTATCAATTCAAATTTAAGCAATAACCAAAAAGTTGGAGATTCAAAAGAATTTACAGTATACACTAAATCACCAGAGAATAAAGTTGAACCAAGAGTACAGTATGAAGATGGGGCTGCTAATGGAAAAGTAACCATTGTTAAAGCAAAGGTATATGTAAGCCCAGTTGGAACATATAAATATGAATATGGCTCAGGATGGGACAAATGGGATAAGAAGCAAATTAAACTATTGTTCTCACAAAATGAGAATGACGAAGTAAATGGTTTAGTTGGCGGAGATAAAGCAGAAAATGAGTTCAGCAATTATGAGAATTTATTGAATGATATTAAGTTCTATAAATACAGCCCAAGTAATCCTAATGGGGACGAATTAGACGCTAGACCAAAATATGTTGGAGATCTAGAGGATGGTGAAGTATACAGAATGAAGTTGCCTGATGGGTTCTCAAGTTTATCAAGTTCTAAGTATGATGTCGTAATGAAGGATGTTAAATACTGGAAGGGCGGTGGTTTAGAAGTAACAGAAGCACAATTAAAGATTAGCCAAAAAAAGGAATTGGAATTCTATTACAATGGTGAAACAGCACTTGAACAAGCAAAGAAAATTCTTAACTTAGAAAGCATACCGGCAGAGCAAGATGGAATAGATGAAGTAACATTCAAGTTTACACAAATCAAAAAAGAAGGAAACAGTGAATTAGACATTGCACCAAATGACCCACTTCAAGCAGGCGACTACTTTGTTGAGGTTACTTTGGTTAGAAGGTTTAAGGATGACCCAAATAATTATGCATACAAGAAAGTAGTCATTAACACGAGAACTGATGGAAAACCAGGTGCACCACGAATCACTATTAAGAAGTCTCAAATACACTTTAAACATGGTGATTTAAATGATGAATATAAATATGGCGGTGTACAAGATCAAAATGTTAGAAAGCTTGAAATAACTGACAATTATAAAGACACAATAAGTGCTGATGACTTTGAGTACAAATGGGAAAAGAGAGTCGGCTCAGAATATGTTGAAGAATTTGAGTTGGGAGTTGGAGCATATAGAGTTGTCTATACATTAAAAGCAGACAAAAAAGAATTTTATCAGAGAAACTTCACGAATATTAGATATCAATATGCGTATGAAATTTCACCAAAGATAGTTACTGTTAAGATTAAGAACGAACTTACATATGACATTGAAAATAGAGAATATGTACTGCGTGAGGGATTTGTTGGAGAAACCAACCCGATTAGTATCGAAACAGAAACTGAAAGTGATGGAGATAAATTAAGTGATATTTATGTTCAATATTATAAGTACTATAAAGAAAGAGATAAGAGAAATTCTGAAACAATAACAAAACCAGGAAGATATCTATTTGATTTCATGTCAAGAGAAAACAAGGAAATTACAAGAAAGAATATTGAATTTAGATATATGATGAGAAAAGGCGATAGCGACCAGTACTACGATATAGATAGAGCAAGTAGATTTGCAGTAGAATTACACACCAACAGCGTTAAGGCAAGTAACGGCTCTTCAGCAAATACAATCGGTGAAACTCAAATAGTTGCGTCTGAGTTATATTTGAAACAATTGGTTAGAGGTGCAGATTTAGAAGGTACAGCAGCATATGCAACAATAGATAACATCTTTAAACATAATAATATGAAATTGACGGCAAATAACATATACAAGGTTAGAGTTAAAGATGGCGAAAGAATAGTTGAACTTAATGGTAATATGAAATATAGGATTAAGGTAGGTAGAGGTACAGATAAGACAAAACTATATAAATACTCAAATGGTCAATTAGAAGAATTGAAGGCAAAGAAGAATGGCGAGTACCTAGAATTCACAGCGGAGGATTTGGATTATTTAGTAGTAGCAAAGTATACCTTAAGTAGAGAACAAAAGATAACAATTGCAGTATCGACATCAGCAGTTATTATAGCACTTGCAATAATAGGTGGAGTTGTAGCGTTTGTAATCATAGATAAAAAAAGATATGTAGCGAGGAATTAATTATGAAGATAGCGATAGGTTGCGATCACGCAGGTATTGATATTAAAGATGAAGTCATCAGAGTATTAAATGACCTTAAAGTTGAAATTGTTGATTGTGGCACAGATTCACATGACAGTGTTGACTATCCAATTTTTGCAGAGAAAGTAGCAAATTTAGTTGCTTCAAAAAAAGTGGATGCTGGGGTGTTAATGTGTGGAACTGGTATAGGCATTTCAATAGCAGCAAATAAGGTTAAAGGTATTAGATGTGCTGTTGTTACAGATACATATACTGCTAAAATGACAAAAGAACACAACAATGCTAATATCATTGCAATGGGTTCTAGAGTGCTTAAAAAAGAGGCTGTGGAAGATATTATAAAGGCATGGTTCAACGCAGAGTTTTTAGGGGACAAACACCTAAAGAGAATTAACCTTATAGCAGATATAGAAAACAAGAACTTTAAGTAATCGGAGCAGAGATGATTGAGGAAATAGTAAGCAAAATTAAGAGTGCCGAAGATGAAGCGGATTCAGTTATTAAAGATTCATATTTAAGGGGACGTGATATCGTTTTAAGTGCAGAGAAAGAGGCGGAGAGAAAAGTTAAAGAAGCATTTAAAGAGGTAAAGGCTCAATCTGAGGAGAACGAGAATAAACTCTTCGAAGAACTAGAAAACAACAATATTTCCTTTATAGAGCAAGAAAAGAAAGAATCAGAAGATAGATATAAAAAGAAACTTTCAAGTGTTGAAAAGTTTTCAGATATCATAGTGGAGAAGTATAAGAATAGCAGTATATGATACTTGAAATGAAGAAACTTACTCTAATAGGTCATAAATCTATTAGACATAAACTATTTAATAAATTGAATAGTACCCAGAATGTAGAAGTTGTTTCGACAAAAGAATTTTCTAATACTTCCAGATTAGATAACCAAGAACAGTCAATTTTGATTCAGCAAAAAATGCAAAAGATTGATTCAGTACTTGAAGAGATTAATCAGACAAAAAATGATGCAAAAGTTTCAATTGACAAATTCGTTGATGTAGATAAGAACAAGTATAAAAAAATAAGTCAGGAACAAATAACTTCACTCGAAGAGTTTGAGAGTATTGGAGTAAAAGAAATAGAGTTGTTAAGTGTTGCTGATGAAGTTATCGAATTAGTAAAAAAGAAAGACGAACTTAAAAAATCTAATACTCAATTTGAAGAATTAATTTCCAGGATATCTAAGTATCGTAATGTAGATATTGAGTTTAATAAAATCAAAGACACAGAAAGATGTGCAGTTATTTTGGGGTCAGTTAATCTGTCAAAAATGACAAGACTTAAAGAGATAGCAAGCGAAGAGAACTATTGTATTGAGTATATACAACAGAAAAATGAGATTATCTTTATTGCAGTTTCGTTTAGAGAAGAAAAGGATAAGTTATTAAGTAAACTTAATGAATTAGAATATATTCCTTGTAGTGAGAACTTTGATAAAAAACCAAATGAAATTTTATATGAGTCAGAGAAGAATATAAGAAATAACAGAGCAGAAATTGAAAAAATAACATACGATATATTAGCAAAACGTAAGTATGTTAGAGACCTTAAAATACTATACGATTTTTACTTCACAGAAGTTGAACGTAACAAGGCTTTAGATGAATTCGCTACAACAAAAAAGAGTTTCATCTTGGTTGGATATTATCCAAAAGAAAAAGAGAACGAAGTGGAGAAGATGTTGACTGAGTTGCCAACTGAACTAATCTATTTCTTAGATGAAGTAACAGAAGAAGATGATGTACCAACATTGGTTAAATCAAAGGGAATAATAGAGCCATATGAATACGTTACAAATTTATACTCAGCACCTAAGTATGGCAAAGATTTAGATCCAAATCCAATAATGGCAATTTTCTATTTCATATTCTTTGGAATGATGGTAGCCGACGCAGCCTATGGTTTGATTTTAACAGTTACAACTTTAGCGTTGTATTTCATAAAGAAACCAAGAAAAGGCAAGGGGCAGATGCTGTTACTAATTGCTATGGGCGGTATATCTACCATGATATGGGGAATAATATTTGGCGGATATTTCGGAATTGATTTGGGTAAGTTCACTCATGGAAAGAGATACGCAGCCTTTAACCCAATAGAGGGAAATGGTCCTTTATTAACTTTAGGTATTTCAATGGGACTTGGGTTCTTGCATATAATAGTTGGAATGTTCTTGAAGGCAATCAAACTTGGAAGAGAAAAAAGATATTTTGAAATTTTTTCTAAAGTAGTTGTATGGTATATGATATTTATTGGTATCGGAGTCTTAGCACTGGGTATGCTTGGACCATCACTAAAGATAAAGAATAGTAAATATATTAGTTATGCAGGGTACGCAATTCTAGGGGTAAGTGTTTTAAGTATATTCCTTTCAGGTATGTACGGAAAGAAAGGAGCAAAAAAGATACTAGGTATATTTGGTGGCTTTGGTGAGTTATATGGCGGTATTGGATTCTTATCAGATATACTTTCATATGCTAGATTATTTGGTTTAGGACTTGCAGGTGGTGTAATAGCGATGGTTGTAAATCAAATTTGCAACGTTGTTATTGATATATTTGTAGGAATTAATCCAGCATTGATAGCATTAGGATATATAATAGCAACACCAGTATTTATTATTGGTCATGGGTTTAATATAGGGTTATCTACTTTAGGAGCATTTGTTCACAATAGTAGGTTACAATATATAGAGTTTTTTGGTAAGTTTTACGAAGGTGGCGGACATTTGTTCAAGCCTTTTGGAACACAGAAAAAATATACGTATTTAGATTTACGGAGGTAAATGAAATGACAGTAGGAGCAGCATTAGCAATTTTAGGTGCCGCATTGGCAGCAACATTTTGCGGAATTGGTTCAGCAATTGGAACAGGTATGGCAGGTAAGGCAGCGGCTGGGGTTACAGCAGAATCCCCAGATAAGTATTCAAAAGCCTTGCTATTACAAATCTTGCCTGGTTCACAAGGTATTTATGGACTTTTAACGGCGTTCTTGGTTTTTGGTAAAATTAACTTATTTACAACTACATTACCATTGACACTAGAAAAAGGTTTGATACTTTTCTTTGCATGTTTGCCAATGGCATTGGTTGGATTAATCAGTGCAATATATCAAGCAAAGGTCGCTATATCAGGTATTATGATGATTGTAAAGAGACCAGAAGAAAGTGGTAAAGCAATTACTTTCTGTATCATGGTTGAAACATACGCAATCTTGGCTTTGCTTATTTCTCTATTAGGAATTCTAATTCCAAAGATGTAGTGATATGGCTTTAGAAAACATTATCAACAAAATCAAAGAAGATTCTATACGAAAGGCGGAATCATTTGTTGCGTCTCAACAAGAGAAAGCAGATGAGATATTAGCAGAGGCTGAAGCTAAAATAGAGGCTATAAAGCAAAACGAAGATGCCAAAAGAAGCAAAAGGTTAGACTCAATAAAAGATGCAGAGACAGTTCTAAATAAACTTGAGATTCGTAAAATCAAGTTAGAAGAGAAACGTAAAATTCTAGACGAGATATATAACAAAGCATTAGAAAAAATATTGAAGTTATCAAAGGCAGAATATAAGAAAATTGTTATGAAGCAACTTAATGCTATTCAAGACGGAGACATTGTTTACCTATCTGAGAAAGAACAGGGGGTAGTACTCAAGAAAGATATAGACGAAATTGCAAAGAATAAGGGTGTAAAAGTTACGTTATCAAAAGATCTAAATTCTAATATCGCTGGAATAGTAATAGAACGAACAGATATGTCTTTAGATTTTAATATAGTTTTAGAATTGAAGAATTTTGTTAATGAGATGGAAGGAGAGATAATTAAGGAAATATATAATGAGTGATTACGTTTTTCAAAATGCAAGATCTAAGTTTAAAGAATTAACAACACTAGATAAAACAGATCTAGAAAAACTTTTAGTTGCAGAAGATGAAAAAGAACTCATGCAATTCTTGTCTGAAAAGAAAGGAAAGGAATTTGAAAGTTTCGATCAATTTAGAGAAAGTGAAGAATTGGAAACTTTCCAAATGTTGAAAGAAAATCCAGATGGGAAAGCATTAAGACCATTAATTATCTTAGAGGACTATAAGAACTTAAGAGCATATGTAAAGGCAAAATTTTCAAATATAGAAGTCAAAGAGCCAATACAAGACGGACTATATCTAAGAGAAAATTTGAGAAGTTTTGTTAATACGCTTGATAGGACGAAAGCATCAAGTTATATGTATGACGCAGTAACGGCTATTGAAAGAGAGAAAGAAAAGGATTCATTTAAGAATTCAGATATTGACGTAATACTTGATAAGTACATGTATAAAGAAGTGTTAAGTTTGGCTAATAAGAGCCTTAAGAAATACTTTAGTAAATATATAAATCTAATTAATCTAAACACGATGGTTAGATGTAAAAAGTTGAACTTAGACGCTGAGGCATATAAGTATTACTATCTCAGTCAAAGTGAAAAAGATGGAGACCCAGAAAAGATATATTCCAAGACTCCAGAAGAGGCATACAGTGAAATTTTCTTTGGGATGTATGATGTACCCAAAGTTAGCGGCGATATATTCAATAACGAAATAAACTTGGATATTTTTGCATATAAATATTGGGGAAGTTCAAAGTGGGATTATGAAACAGAAAAACCAATTTTCTATCTATACTTTAAAAGAAGATTGATTTTAAAAATTGTAAACCTAATATATTCACTTAAGAAGTTTAAAGAATCTGCAGTGCTTAAAATAGAAGATATTCAAGAAGTTATAGGTTACGCATTTAGTTAGGAGTAGAGATGGAAAGAGAAAACATAGCAATAGTAGGATTAACAGATGCAATATTACCATTCAGCACTTTTGGCATACATTGCGAAAAACTAAATAGATTAAGTGATGCTGGCGAGAGGGTTAAGTTATTGGCTAGACAATACAGCATAATTATGATTGAGGAAGAAATAGCATCTGAGATAGACTATTTAATAACAAGATATAAAACGCAACCATATCCAATTATTTTAGTCTTGCCATCGGCAGATTTTGAAAACGGATATGCAATGCAAGAGATAAATAAAAATATTGAGAAAGCAATAGGAACAAGCATTAATTTAAATTAAAGAGGTCAGAATGAGTGTAGGTAAAATAATTAAAATTTCAGGACCATTAATCGTTGCAGAGGGAATGCAAGATTGTAAGATGTACGATGTTGTAGAGGTATCTAAGCAAAAATTAATTGGTGAAATAATAGAATTAAGGGGAGACAAAGCATCAATTCAAGTATATGAAGATACAAGCATGATTGGATGCGGAGAAGATGTATATCCAACAGATGAACCTTTATCGGTAGAACTTGGACCAGGACTAATAGGGTCTATGTTTGATGGTATTCAAAGACCTTTAAAGAAAATGTTAGAAACATCGGGGGAAAGAATTGGTAGGGGTGTTCACGTTAATGCACTTGACAGAAAGGCTAAATATAAATTCAAAGCAAAGGCAAAGAAGGGAGATAAAGTAACTCCAGGATGCGTATTAGGTGAAGTTCAAGAGAACGAGTTGGTTGTTTGCAAGATTTTAGTGCCAAACGGAATTGAAGGAGAAATTACTGAAATCAAGGAAGGGGAATACACCGTAGACCAAACAATAGTAAAAATCAAAGATGATAAAAAGATTCATAACGTAACAATGATGCAAAAATGGCCTGTTCGTATTGGAAGACCATACAAACAAAAATTAACGCCAGACACGCCTATGATAACTGGTCAAAGGGTTATAGATACATTCTTCCCAATCGCTAAAGGTGGTGTTGCTGCAGTACCTGGACCATTTGGAAGTGGAAAGACAATAGTTCAACATCAGTTAGCAAAATGGGCTGATGCTGACATAATCATATACATTGGATGTGGAGAGCGTGGTAATGAAATGACTGACGTTCTTAATGAATTTCCACAACTTATAGATCCAAAGAGTGGGCAACCATTAATGAAGAGAACTGTATTGATTGCAAATACTTCAGATATGCCAGTTGCTGCTAGAGAAGCATCAATCTATACAGGTATTACAATTGCAGAATACTATAGAGACATGGGATATTCAGTTGCAATTATGGCTGACTCAACTTCAAGATGGGCAGAAGCATTAAGAGAAATGAGTGGACGTCTAGAAGAAATGCCAGGTGAAGAAGGATATCCTGCATATCTAAGTTCAAGACTTGCAGAGTTCTATGAGAGAGCAGGTATAGTAAAAGTACTTGGAGAAAACAAAAAAGGATCAATTACTGCAATAGGTGCAGTTTCACCTCCAGGTGGAGACTTGTCAGAACCAGTATCACAAGCAACATTGAGAATAGTAAAAGTATTCTGGGGGTTGTCATCAGCATTGGCATATAGAAGACACTTCCCAGCAATTGATTGGTTGATTAGTTATTCGTTATATCAAGATAACCTATCTAAATGGTATGAGAAGAATATCTCTGACGAATGGATAGAGAATAAGGTTGAAGCCATGAGAATATTACAAGAAGAGGCTAAATTAAGTGAAATCGTTAGATTGGTAGGTGTTGATGCCTTGTCAGCCAGAGATCGTCTCACAATGGAAACAGCAAAGTCTATACGTGAAGATTACCTACATCAAAACGCATTCCATGAAATTGATACATTTGCTTCACTAAAGAAACAAGACCTAATGCTTAAGTTAATTCTTCAATTCCAAAGAGAGTCATTGAAAGCAATTGATCATAACGTAGACATTGAAGATATCCTAGCAATAGAAACTAAGGACTTAATCGGAAGAGTGAAGTATATTGAGGAAAAACAACTTTCAGAAATAGAAAATAATATTGAAAAATTAACAGACGAAATTAAGTGCCTATACAACCAAGAAATATAAATGATTGAAGGTATTTACACAATTAACAAAAAAACTACACTTGCCCAAGCAACAAGTGAGATTAGTAATATAATTCATTTGTTGGGATATACCTCAATAGATGAAAGACCTATTAGTTATGGATATCAGTTTAAGGTTGCAAATGAAGGCACTATAAATATATATGAAAAGAAAGGAAAACTTTCTAAAGCCGTATTTAACAGTGTACAACCAAAACTAGCAAATGCAATCTTTGACTACCTACAACTTGAAAGAGAAGAGGATAAGACAATAGAAATATTTAATTCATATGTAGGAACTGACGAATCAGGGAAAGGAGATGTTTTTGGACCATTAATAGTGGCTGGAATGTGTGTCAATGATGAAACCAAACCAATACTCAAAAAGATAAAAGTAGTTGATTGTAAGCAAAATAGCGACAAAATAAACGAAATAATGGCTAAGCAGATATATGACGATATTGATCCAAAATATTACGCAATAATTAAATCGCCACTAGAAAAATATAATAAATCTTTTGACCTAATAACAAACAATTTAGCAAAAATTCTAGCAGACATGCACGGTGCAGCAATCAAAGAAATATCAGATAGGGTAAATTGCTATAAGGCAATAGTAGATAAGTTTGACAATTCTGGCAATCTTGAACGTAGGTTGAATAAATGTTGTCCAGATGTACAGTTTGCCCTAATGCCAAGAGCAGAGAAATTTCTTGGTGTTGCTGCGGCATCAATAATTGCAAGAGTAGAGTACATAAAAAATATGAATATATTGAGTGATATGGTAGGATTTGAATTGCATAAAGGAGCATCAGAACTTGTGAAAAAAGATATATTAAGAGTACATAGCCTATATCCTGATAAATTAGATCACTTTTGCAAAATGCACTTCAAAACAATAGGCGAAGTATTAGGAAAATAGAAATTGAGCGGATTAGAACATCTGTTTTAAAAGATTAGGGGTACTTAAAAAAGGATTACAATCCCAAATACTTTAAAACTGAATAAGCAAAATTTCTTCGCAACTCAGTTAGATACCTTTACATATCAAAAGATTAATAATTATAATAATATATACTATATGGCAAAGAACAAAGGACAAGCACAATCAAAGTCAACAAAAGTAGCAGTACAAAGAATAATGTTTGGCATTCTAGTTGCCCTATTTTGTAGTTTCTGCTTGTTGTGTACTTTTAAAGCATTTGGTGGAGTTGGGGCAATGGTATATCGAGCTTTGCTTGGTGGACTAGGAATTGCTACGTATGCTTATTTAATTTGTGGATTGATTTTCGCAATAATTGTTATAGGAAACTTCAAAATAAAGAAGTCTTTTTTGTATGTTGTTCTAACTTTGTGCCTAATGTCAGCACTGATATATTCATTACACATTTGGACATCAAGTGTACACTTTGCTAACAGCACAAGTTTTAAAGACTTCATTTCAAGGACATATAGAGAAACAAACACTGCTGGTGGAGTCCTATACAGTGCAAGTGCATATTGGATTATGAAGGTTGTAACCCCAGGTGGGTCGCTGATAATCACTGCAGTTTTGGGATTGTTGGTAATTCTCTTTATGATAGTCCCAGCAATTAGTGCAAATACAACATATGAAATCCCAGACCTAACAAGACGTCAAAAGAAGAAACTTGGTTTTGCAAACTTTAGGAAACTAAAAATTAATCCAAACGGTGTGAAGGTTGGAAACTATAAAGAGCCATCGTTAACAGTCTTTCAACAAAATGGAACAGTTAAATTTATTCCAATAAAAAACACAGGCGAAAAAAGACCATCACGTATCACTCAAGGAGCCGCAGGATACACACCAATGAGAGAAGGGCAAATTCTTTCAGCAAAAGAAATGGCAAAGCAAGTATTGTATTCAAAAAATCTTTCTGAAGAGGAATTGCGAAACCTCAAAGTTGCCATGAGTCCAGATAAAGGTTTCCAAGATATGGAAATAAAGAACAATGGATATATTCAAAGTATGTCAAAGGAATTTAAGACGGATGAAGAAATCGCAAGAGCAAATATGTCTTTGGCGGATATTGAAAATGAAATAGTGATTGATGGCAAGTCAAATGCACCTTCACTTGATTTGGAAACCATAAGACGTGAAAATGCAATGAGGTATAAGGGAGAGTACGTAACTCCAGCAAATATCACGGCAGATGCATATGAGGTAGGGAAAGACAAGGAAGCAATGGTTGCAACTGAATGGGATAACGAAGTTGTTGATCCAGGCGAAGACTTCAATCAATTTGCCGAATTCTTCAAAAAGGACAAGAAAAACTCAAAGAACAGCATTATTGATGAAATGGATACAGTTCTTGAAGAGAGAAGAAAGAACAAGGTTGAATTAACCCCAGAAGTGAACGAAGATGACACAGATACAAATCTTGACGATATTGACGTATTTGCAGACGTGCCTTCAGCGTTCGCAAGTACAAAGATAACGAAGAGATACGTTGAAAAAGTTAAAGAAGATAGAGAATTTGATTCATATAATCTCAACAAAGATACAACTGAAGATGAGATTAAGGATCTTAGCCTAGATGAAATACTTGCAAGATATGACAAACCAAAAATTGTAAAGAAGACAGATCCAACAACCGCAAAGAGAACAATTGCTAAAGAAGAAAAAGAAGAAGTTCAAGCACCTCCAAAGAGAAGAAAGAAGTTTGTGTCTCTGCCAAGGAACTTATTAACGAAGCCAGATCAAAATCAAAAGCAAAACGTAGACTATGGCGAAATGACAATGTCATTGATTACTTGTCTAAAGAACTTCAACATAAAGGCATCATTGATTAGATACCAAGAAGGTCCAACATTTACGTTATTTGAATTGAATGTAATAATGCCAGCAGGTAAGAGTGTAAGTTCAATAAATTCATATGCACAAGATTTGGCAATGCACATGGAAGTAGAGAATGTAAGAATTCTTGCACCTATCCCAGGTAAGAATGCAGTTGGAATTGAAATCCCTAATAAGTTCAGAAGAATGGTTAGATTGAGTGAAATGTTATGGTCAAAGGAGTTTTGGGATTATCAACAAAAGGATGTATTCCCAATTGGTGTTGACATATATGGACGTAATAAATTTGGTCTTGTAAGTCAAACACCTCACTTGTTAATAGCAGGTGCAACTGGTGCAGGTAAGAGTTGTTGCCTGAACTCAATTATTGTTAGTTTGTTGTATAAGTCATCACCAGAAGATTTGAGAATAATCTTGATTGACCCTAAGAGAGTTGAGTTCTCAGTATATTCGGGAATTCCTCACTTATTAACAGATGACATTATTTGTGAAGTAGACAAGGCATATAAATCACTTAATTGGGCAACTCAAGAAATGGAAAGAAGAGTTAAACTTTTCCAAACATACAAGGTTAGAGACTTAGATGACTACAACCGAAGACATGAAGAAAATAACGTTGAGAAGTTGCCAAGAATAGTAATTGTTGTTGATGAGTTGGCAGAGTTATTGTCAGTTGGGAAGAAGGTTGTTGAAGAGGCAATTAATAAAATTGCAAGACTTGCAAGAGCAGCAGGAATACATTTAATCCTTGCAACTCAAAGACCTTCAGTAGACGTTGTTAGCGGTACAATTAAAAATAACTTGCCATCAAGAATTGTATTTAGAGTTTCAAGTGGTGCTGATAGTAGAACAATAATTGACCAAGTTGGGGCTGAAGATTTGTTAGGAAATGGAGACTTGTTATATCTAAATCCAAAACAACAAAACCTTGAAAGATTGCAGAATCCATTTGTTTCTACAGATGAAGTTAGAGCAATTGTTGAGCACTTAAAAGAGCACAATGACTCATATTTTGATCAAGCAGTACAAGATGCAATATTTAAAGAAGAGGAAGAAAAGGAAGTAGGGGATACCACTTCAGATACAAAACCAAGAGATGCTGATAAATTATACGAGGCTCTAAAACTCTGTGCTATGGACGGCGGGCCAGTAAGCAAGAGCAAAATTCAGCGTAAATTAAATGTTGGATTCAACCGTGCAGCAAATCTATATGACGCAATGCTAGATGGAGGATTCTTAGACGAAGTCGAACCAGGCAAATATGTTGTATCTATGACCCCTGAAGAGATTGATGACATTTTCGCTTAAGAGTGTAATGAATGAGTAAGGTTGGAGTAGTAAGTTTGGGATGCGACAAAAATCGTGTCGATACCGAAAAAATGTTAGCAACGCTAGCAAATTCAAACCACACATTAGTTAGTTCAATTGAAGAAGCAGATATCGTTATAGTTAATACTTGTGCATTTATTCACGATGCGAAGGAAGAAAGTGTTGATACCATTTTAGAAATTGCAAATTATAAAGATAAGAAAATTATAGTTAGTGGATGTCTATCTCAAAAATATGCAGATGACTTGCTAAATGACATATCTGAAGTCTCAGCAGTAATGGGGACAAATCAATACACAAAAATTTTAGACACTATTTCTAGAGTAGAAAAAGGAGAGCGAGTCAAAGATTTAGTAACCGAAGATAAGTTCACTACGGAAAGAATAGTTACCACAATTCCACACTATGCATATTTAAAAATTTCTGATGGATGCAATAATCACTGTACATATTGCTCAATTCCTTCAATAAGAGGTAAATACAAATCATATCCAATTCCAGACTTGCTAAAAGAAGCGAAGAACCTAATTGATGAAGGAGTGCAAGAACTTATTCTTGTTGCTCAAGATGTTTCAAGATATGGTGAAGACCTATACGGAGAAAATAAATTAATTGAGTTGATATCTGAATTAGAGAAGTTAGACGTTAAAACAATCCGTATGTTATACATGTATCCAGAGAAGATAACTGACGAGTTGATAAAGAAAATTTCTAACTCTAATAAGATTGCGAAGTATTTAGATGTTCCATTTCAACATGCTTCAAATAAGATTTTGAAATTGATGAACCGCCATCAAACAAAAGAACAATATATAACTCTAATAAAAAAAGTCAAAGAAGCAGATATAGCAATACGTAGTACTTTCATTGTAGGATTTCCAAATGAGAGCGAAGAAGACTTCGAAGAACTTAAGGAATTTGTAAAGGTTACCAAAATCGACTATGTAGGATTTTTCTCATATTCGAGAGAAGAGAAAACGCCAGCGGATAAGATGAGGGGTCATATTTTAAAGTCAATAAAAGAAAAAAGATTAAAAGAAATTAGAAAAATTCAAGATTTCAATATGCTAGAAATGAATAAGAAAAAAATAGGGACTATACTAGAAGTAACGTACGACGAACTAGATTACGACTTAGGAAAGTTTGTAGGACACACAGACAAACAGATGCCAGGAATTGATACAAGTGTTTTGTTTGATTCAAAAGAAGTTTTGAATGTTGGGAATAAATACCGAGTTAAAATCGAATGTGCGGATAGTTATAATTTAATAGGAGAAACTGTTTAGGATGGAAAAAATAACAACTGCAACAAAAATTACAATTGCAAGAATTGTATTAATTATACCAACAATGATTTTGTATATATTAGGTATGATTTTCTTTGAAAAAAATAATTTTGTGCTTGAAATTACATTTGGAGTTCTTGCGTCAGTACTCTTTATAATCACATGCTCATCAGATTTTATAGATGGACACATTGCAAGAAAGACAGGCACAGTATCAGAACTAGGGAAGTTTTTAGATCCATTGGCAGACAAGATAGTTGTATTAGTTATGCTTTGTCTATACATTTGTTTTGCTAAATTTGATAGAGTTGAATACGGAACAGTATATCCATACAGCACATTAGTTATAGCAATTTTAACAGGAATAATATTTACAAGAGAACTAACAATAGGCGTATTTAGAGCGGTTGCAGCAAAGAGGGGGTTAGTACTCAGTGCTGATAAGTGGGGAAAATTCAAAACTATATTCTTAAATATCGCAGTTTCTGGATTAACATTCTGTCATTTTGATAAATTAATTGGGCTACCAATTTTAGGCGGATTATCTCATGCAGTATTCTATGTTGCGACGATCCTAGCAATTATCTCAGGATTCAATTATATTTTAAGTAACAGAGGTGTGTTGAATAGTAATGACTAATTGTATAAGGACTTTTGGCCTTGATAGAGCAGCAATTCAAAAGTTGATGAAAGGTTTGGCAACAACAAGCGAAAAGATTTCTGTTAGCAATTTAGATGCAAAGATTACCTTTGATACAAAAACATCAATAGCAGTATCGGAAGTATATCAGCATTTTGAAGACTATATGTATGCAGTTGGCGACGAGACTTTAGAGACCTTTCTATTCAAGTTATTAAAGATGAATAACAAGATGGTAGCCACGGCAGAAAGCATCACTGGTGGAGCAATTGCAACGGCTATCACGCATCAAGCAGGAGCATCTGAATACTTTTACGAGGGAATAGTCTGTTACAATCCACAATCGAAAATAGAGCGTCTAGGGGTTAATCCAGAGACAATAGAAAAGCATACCATCGTATCAAAAGAAGTGGCATATGAAATGGCTAAAGGGTTATGTGTGCATGAAGACATATTAGCGATATCAACAACAGGTGTTGCAGGACCAGGAACGTTAGAGGATAACCCAATAGGGAAAGTATGCATAGGCGTAGGGTCAAATGATTTTGTAGTTAGTTTTGAAAGACACTTTAATGGCGACCGTGATGAAATTATCGCAAAGGCAAGAAATGCTGGGTTGTTCTATGCTATAAGATATCTAAGAAGTGATTTGATAAAATTGATGGATACGGTAGGCGAATACGCAAAAGAGGAATAAAAGCCTTTTCAAGTATTTAAATAAATTGCATTAATGCGTTTATTTTGATATATTTTAAACATTCTTGCGGGAATGACTCAGTGGTAGAGTGTCACCTTGCCAAGGTGAAAGTCGCGAGTTCGAATCTCGTTTCCCGCTCCAAAATGGGCTGTTAGCTCAGTTGGTAGAGCAACTGACTCTTAATCAGTGGGTCCAGGGTTCGAGTCCCTGACAGCCCACCATCTTTGGGAAATAATTCAATAAAATTTATTTTTTTACACATCTCTTGAATCGGCTTTTAAAGTCTGGTATTTTTAGTTATATAAATTAAACTTATGTGAGGTTGATATGGACGATATTAGAGATTTAGGGACAGTTGAAAGTACACTTTTTGTACCAATGATAGGGAGAATATACGCTAGTGAAGTATGCCCAGAAATTCTTTCTGATAAAAAAGCACTAGACCTTAAGGATAAATTGCCAAAAGATTTGTTGAAAGAGAATACTCAAAACCAATATACGTGTTTAGCCTCAGCATCACGTAGTGCAAATATGGATCGTTACATAAAGGACTTTTTAAAACGCAAACCAAACGGAGTAATTGTCCAATTAGGGGTTGGATTAGAAACAACCTATTATAGAAACGATAACGGAAAAACTAAGTGGTATGGGGTTGATTTAGATCACGTAATAAAATATAGGAAATCTCTATTACCAGACGCAGAAAGAGAGACGTCAATAAGCGGTGATGCATTTGCTAAAGAATGGATAGAGAAGGTTCGATCAGAATCCAAAGATGCTCCAATTCTAGTAACAGCAAGTGGGTTATTTTATTACTTTGAAGAAGATAAGATAATTGAGTTGTTGAAAATGTTAATAGGATATGGCGACATAGAAGTTGTGTTTGATACAGTAAATGAAAAAGGCATGATGATGATGCGTAAGATGTGGCTGAAGAAAGTTGGGCACGAAGACGCAAAAATGTTTTTCTATGTTAATAATGCGAATGATCTAATTGCGAAGGTAGGGGAAAAAGTAAAGGTAATAGCCGAAGAACCATATTATAAAAACATAAAAAAGAAAGGATTGAAACTCTTCACAAAAATCGGAATGAAGATAAGCGACAAGCATAATATGGTAAAGATGATTCATTTGGGATTTAATCAATAGTATTAAATTTGCACCATTTAATGTTAAAAAATAACAGTTAGTGGAGCGTATACAGTATTACATAATTAAATATACTTGATTTGCTACAATTAATATTATAAAATCACATTAATTGGAGTAAATACATGATTGTTACTGTAGAAGATTTAAAAATTAAGTATGCCAACTATACCGATATTAACGGAAAGATTAAGAGAGAAATAGACAAAGGAGAAATAATCCCATTAGTTCGTGGCTTGTATGAAACAGATAAAAACGTTTCTAGGTTATATCTTTCTAGTTATATTTATGGACCTTCATATATTTCATTTGATACTGCCTTAAGTTACTATGGGATGATTCCAGAGGCAGTATATATCTATACTTCAGCAACATTTAATAAGAGAAAGACGAAGAGGCATACCAACTTCTTCGGCACATTTCAATATAGAGATATTCCTAAAGAGGCATATTCTTTTGGTATTAATACAAAAGAGGAGAATGGATACGTTTACTACATAGGAACAAGAGAGAAGGCACTATGCGATAAGTTATACATAATGCCACCAGTAGACAATATTAGAGAGTTGAAAGAAATGTTATTTGAAGATTTAAGAATTGAACCTCAAACAATTAGTGAACTTAACGGTGAGGATATAATTTTTTTTTCAGAAAAGTATCACTCAAAGAATTTAGACCTATTGTCTAAATTTATAAGGAGATGGCATGCAACAAATAATTAAGCAGATGTTAGACAAGTACGAAACGGAAAGTCCAGAAGAGAAGATAAATGCCTTAAAGGAAGTTATTCAAGAGGCAGTTTTGGCAGGTCTTGCACGTGGAGGGTTTTTCAAGTATGCAGCATTCTACGGAGGAACGGCTCTCAGAATATTTTATGGCTTAGATAGGTTCTCTGAAGATTTAGACTTTTCATTAATTAAGCAAGATGGGGATTTTAATATTGGTAAATATTTTTCCGTGCTTGAACAAGAGTTAGAATCGTTGGGGTTAAAATTTTCAATTGAAGAAAAGATGAAGAGTGTAGATTCTGTAATTAAGTCTGCATTTATTAAAGGTGGAACGAAGGAAAATATCCTTACATTCTATCCAGACAATAAACAACTTGAATATTTCCATAGTAGAGAACTAATAAAGATCAAATTTGAAATTGATACAAATCCGCCACTATATGCCAATTATGAGATGAAATATAAGACCATGCCATCTAACTACCAAGTGCGACTTTATGATGCACCATCGTTATTTGCAGGCAAATTGCATGCGTTGATATGTAGAGCATGGAAGAACCGAATTAAGGGACGAGATTTATATGACTATATATTTTATATCAGTAGGGGAATAAAGGTTAATTTGTTACATCTGCAAGCGAGAATGATTGTTTCGGGATATATGCCATATGAGAGCAAATTAACAATTGAGATACTAAAAGAAATTTTAATTGATAAGTTCAGCCAAATTGATTTCAATTTAGCAAAAAAAGACGTAATTCCATTTGTTAAGAATCAGAATGGACTAGATATTTGGTGTAAGGATTTCTTTATTTCAACAGTGGAGGATGTCAAAGCGAGTAACTGAAAAATTTGCGTGTCAAAAACCTAAAGATTTCCTTAATTTTCTAAACAAAATTCATATAAATTATAAATGCAATTCTAGCAATCGAACGGATTAGATTGTCAGATAAATGATTGCATGGTGGAAAAAGAATTTTTTTAAGACTTATTTATTGACTAAAAATGGTTAATGGTATATATTTCTACTATCTTTTGCACGACGTTCATTTCCGAAATAAATACAAGTGAGGTGTGTTATGAAAAAAACACTTACAAGAATTTTAGGGGCTTCAGTTTCAATTGTCGCTTCGCTTCTAATTATCATCTTGGTAATTACAGCATTTGGCGGAATTAAAGTTGAAGATATACAAAAGGGACTTGGTAAAGGACTAATTATTGCTTTGTCAGTTATTTTCTTAGCGTTAATGATAGTTTTCTTTGCGTTATTGTTCTCAAGTGATGATGTAATTAAAGAAATCATTATTAAGAGCGAACATAAAGGCTCTGTATACGCAACAATGTCAGTAATCCGTAAAACAGTTAAAAAAGCAACTGCAGAGATGGAAGGCATTAAGACAGGAAAGGTTAATGTAATCAGTACTGAGTTTGGTGTAAGACTTATAGTAAACGTAAAAGTTGTTGACCAAGATGCTGAAATAGCAGCAGCGAGAGTAAGACTTGCTTTAGAAGATGAATTTAAAGGTAGTTTAGGATATACATTCAATTCAATTGAAGTTAGAATCAAAAGCCTACAATCTCAATATGCTGTAAATAATGAAGAAATCGCAAAAAAAGCCGATAAAGAAATAAAGGAAGCAAGAAAAGCAAAGGCTGAAGAAGAAAAGAATTCAATAAATGCAGAAAACGTTGCTAGAGAAATTAACAGAAAAGAACAAGAGGAAAAGAAAGCAGAACAGATGGTAGAAGAAGAAGTTAAGGAAACTAGCGAAGCAACAGCAGAATAATTTCAGATTCTAATATTTATCTAAGGAGTAGCAAATGAGTATAGGTCAGAACTATATGACCAGAGATGGTTATGAAAAATTACAGAACCGTTTGCACATGTTAAAGACGGTTAAGAGGCAAGAAGTTATAGAACACATCAAGATTGCAAGAGATTTTGGTGATTTATCAGAAAATGCTGAATATGATGCAGCAAAAGAAGAACAAGCAAAAGTAGAGACAGAAATAAAAGAACTTGAATATCAAATCGAAAATGCAGAAATTAAAAGGGCAACCAAAAATGGTAAAGTAGGATTTGCAAGTAAAGTAACAGTCCTATTTGAAGACGATTTTGGTAGCGATGAAACTGAATATCAAATAGTTGGTAAATATGAGGCTGATTTAAAAGAAAACAAAATTAGTTTTGAATCAGCATTATCTCAAGCATTAATAGATAAAGAATGCGGAGATGAAGTAGAAGTACATTTAGATAACGGTTCAACAGTTAATTATAAAATATTGGCAATAAAATAAGATGGAAGAAAATAATCAACAAGTTGTAAAAGAAGTAGACATTAACGAAGTTAGAAAAGTAAGAGAAGAAAAACTTGCTAACCTAAAAGAGAGTGGAAATAACCCATTTGAAATTGTCTCATATAATCAAACGGCATCAGCAGAAGATATTATCAACAATTATGACAAATATGCTGATAAACAAGTAAGTATCGCTGGAAGACTAATTTCAAAGAGAATCATGGGCAAGGCTAGTTTTGGTCATGTACTAGATTCTGGTATAAAAATTCAAGGATACTTCAGCAGAGATTCAATTGGTGAGGAAGGATATTCTGCATTTAAGAAACTTGATATTGGCGACATAGTTGGAGTTGAAGGGAAAGTATTTAAAACAAAAACTGAAGAAATATCAATTCATGTTGATAAGGTAGTTCTTTTATCTAAATCACTTTTACCTTTGCCAGAGAAATTCCATGGGTTAAAAGATCCAGAATTAAGATATAGACAAAGATACGTAGATTTAATTGTTAATGAAAACGTTAGAGATACTTTCATTAAAAGAACAAAAATTGTATCAGCAATTAGAGAATTCTTAGATAGTAAAGGATTCCTAGAGGTAGAAACCCCAGTATTGAATACGCTTGCTGGTGGTGCAAATGCAAGACCTTTCATTACTCATCACAATACATTAGACATAAGTATGTACTTGAGAATAGCAACAGAACTATACCTTAAACGTTTAATAGTAGGTGGGTTCAATAGAGTATATGAAATAGGAAGAATATTTAGAAATGAAGGGATGGATCCTAAACACAATCCAGAGTTCACGACCATAGAGTTATATCAAGCATATGCAGATTATAAGGACATGATGCAGATTACAGAAGAATTAATCCAACATTGTGCCATGAAAGCATGCGGAACATTAGATTTAATGTATCAAGGTAAAAAGTTATCATTAAAAGGCCCTTGGACAAGATTAACAATGCAAGATGCAGTTAAGAAATATGTTGGAATTGATTTCTCAAAGCCAATGACAACTATATTAAAAGAGTGTAACAAAAAAGGATTAGAACTAGAAAGGGATACAACTTGGGGCAATGCCTTATATAAAGTCTTTGATTGCTTTGTAGAGGAAAATCTATACGAGCCAACCTTTATAACTGACTACCCAGTTGAGGTTAGTCCTTTAGCAAAGAAGAAACCATCAGACGAAAGATTAACTGAAAGATTTGAGTTATTTATAACAGGCAAAGAATTAGCAAATGCATTTTCAGAACTTAACGATCCACAAGATCAAAGAAAAAGATTTGAAGCACAAATGTTGGCAAAAGAAAAAGGTGACGAGGAAGCACAACCATATGATGAAGATTTCTGTACAGCACTTGAATATGGTATGCCACCAACTGGAGGAATGGGCTTAGGTGTAGATAGATTAGTTATGTTATTAACTGATCAATTTACAATTAGAGAAGTCTTACTTTTCCCAACAATGAGACCACTGTAAATTAATCAAAAATATTTAAACGAGATCACGTCATAAACAAATTATTTTGATAAAAATTTTTCGTATATGAGAAATTTACGAATTAGTTGCTTTAGAGATTTTTAATATTTTCGGTGCACATATAATTATACAAACAATTACGCAAAATTCCCTTAAAAACGTCCAAAGGATCAAAAGCAATATATACTTTGACAATATTTGCTTAAAATCACATATCTTAGTTATCAACAAAGTTTTCCACAGAAAAAGGCTCAATTGTGGATAACTTCGTGCATAAGTAGATAACTATTGTATATTTGTATTATTTTTGTATATTTGAAAAAGTGCTAAAAACTGCTTGACTTTGCAAAAATAGGCGTTCAATAAAGTACACCCAAAGTGAAAAAATTTTGAAAGTCAGCACGCTATATAAAATAATTTTTCGGTGCACATATATTCAAATAAAATTTAAACTGTCATCATTGAAAAAGTCCCATATTATATATATAATTATTAACAGTTATTCACATTAGGAGTATGAAGATGGCTGAAAAGAAAAACGAGGTTAGAACACGATTTGCTCCGAGCCCAACTGGGTTTATGCACATTGGAAATTTAAGAACTGCTTTATATGCATTTTTATATACAAAGAAAAATAAAGGAAAGTTCATACTGCGAATAGAGGATACTGATCAGGCTAGAAAGGTAGATGGGGCGATAGATATGATATATCGTACGCTCAAGCAGGCGGGTATGAATTGGGATGAAGGTCCTGACGTAGGCGGAAAGTATGGACCATATATTCAATCTGAAAGAATGAACCTATATTCTGAGTATGCACACAAACTAGTAGAACTAGGTAAGGCATATTTTTGTTTTTGTAGTAAGGAAAGATTAGAACAAGTTAAAACAGAAAATGGGGATTTTAACTACGATCGTCATTGTAGGCATTTGTCCGAGGAAGAAATCCAGAAGAATCTAAAAGATGGAGTGCCATATGTCATCAGACAAAAAGTACCAAAAGGAATTAAATGTACATATACTGATTTGGTATTCGGAGAGATTAGTGTTGATAGCGATGAAATAGAAGATGCAATACTCCTTAAGTCTGATGGAATGCCAACATACAATTTTGCAAACGTTATAGATGACCATTTGATGAACATCACGCACGTTACAAGAGGCGTTGAATATTTAAGTTCTACCCCTAAATACAACTTGATATATGATTCATTTGGATGGGTGAGACCAACATATATTCATCTACAACCTATCATGAAAGATCAAACACATAAATTAAGCAAAAGAAGCGGAGACGCTAACTTTGAGGACTTTATATCAAAGGGGTATCTACCTGAAGCAATTCTTAATTATATTGCCCTATTAGGATGGGCTCCAAAGAGTAACAAAGAAAAAATGACACTTCAAGAGATGCTTGAGGAGTTTGATATTTCAGGAATTTCACATAGTCATTCCATATTTGATGAACTAAAAATGAAATGGCTAAATAGTGAATATTTAAAAGAACTAAGTGATGAGGAATTTATAAAGGTTTCTAAGCCATTTATAGATAAATGCGACATCCCTAGTTATTGTGATAAAAAATATTTAGCAAGTTTGCTAAAAACAAGAATTAGCATAATGTCTGAAATTGAAGAGAAGGCGGAGTTCATTAATCAATATAGAGTTCCTGAATTAGTTGAATATGAACATAAGAAACTGAAAGTAGATTCTGAAACGGCAAAGTTAGGGTTAAAGTGCTGTGTTGAAGTTTTAGATATGATTAAGTCAAATAGTGAAGAAGATATTAGAGAAACATTTGTTTTAGTAGCAGAAAAGAATGGAATCAAATCGGGTCAAATAATGTACATAATGAGACTTGCTTTAACAGGATGTCCAGTAACCCCTGGTGGTGCAGTTGAAATGATCAAATTGTTTGGATTAAAAGAAAGTAAGGCAAGAATTAGGAAGGCATATGAAAAAGCAGTTAAGTAGAGTTACTTTATTTCTAATAGTTGTTTCCCTAATAATTAGTTGTTTTTTTGCAGTTAACAAAAGAGCATATGCAAATGAAGGGAAATATGTGCCGTCGACATTTGATGAATCAAAATACTGGTACATGGGTAAAGACCATTTAAATTTAGAGGGGATTAGAAATGAGGTAGAACAACTTAAAACACTTTTAGAGAAGCACAAAGATGAATTAGAGAGCAATCCGATACAAATTGGAGTAATTGATACAGGATATAACGAATCAACATCTGCAAGTCATCCACTTTGGAATAGTGTATATAGAACTGCAAAAGGAATAGTAGGATTTAATGCAACTGCAAAAGATAACGCTTCAGAAACAGAAAAGAAAAATATTACCGATGAAGTTGATCACGGCACAAAGGTTATTAATGTAATTTCACTTTTGTTACATCGTGTAGGACTAAGTAAATATATTAAAGTAGTTCCAATTAAAGCAGGAACGAAAGATCCAGAAAAAGTTGGTTCGGGTGTATTTGACCTAGCAAGTGTTATACGAGCCATAAATTGGGCTGGAAAGAGGGAACTTGATATTGTTAATATGTCTTTTGGAACTAGCGACAAAAGGTGGCTTACAGACGACAATCAAAGTTTTTCAAGAGAAATTGAAAAGTATACCAATAGAACCTTATTTGTATCTTCAGCAGGTAACGAAGGTCAAAGACAACCTTTCTACCCAGCGAATTCTCATGAAGATATTATGTCTGTAATGTCATATAGAGAAGACGGAGCATTGTTCAAAAGCAATTATGGATATTTCTCACTAATGGCACCAGGGGACAGTATTCGTTCTGTCAATCAAGAAAATGATATTTGGGATATAAACGCAACTAGTGCCGCGACCCCAATAGCCTCATTTGTTTCAAGTATTGTTTGCTTAAAGTTGAAGTTGCAAAAACTAGAAGCAAAACAAGTTAATACAATGGTCGATCCAGAGGCGATAAAGAATACAGTAGTTGGTAATGCTGATGAAAAGAAATTTTCAATTAATGGAAGAGAATTTAAATTTAATAAAATTAATGCAATCAAGGCAATTCAAAATGCTCAAGACACTTTAGGTAGACCACAATCACTTAAAATTGAATTAGATAAAAGCGTCAAAGGAGCAGAAATAGTTAGAAACAAAGTTGATAGACGTACGTTGGTATCAAGTGAAGGAAAGAAAGAAAATTTAAAGTATGAGGAATTGCATAGTGTAATCTTTAGGGCTGTAGTATCGCCTCAACAACCACCAAGCGTTTTGAAAAATATACGTTGGTATTATGAAATTGATAAAGAAGATAATTGGGTGCCGCAATTAGAAGTAGGAGAGACGAAGTTCCACGAAAATAAGATTAACATAAAGGCGGTTAAGGCAGTCTTAGAGTACGAGGGTCAAACATTTGAGAGTATAGTCGAAACGTCCATTACGGCTCTAACCCCAAATTGGGAAAAGTTTGGTGGTAAGGTACAAGAAAAGAAAAATGGGAAACTAAAAAAGTTTAGCAAGGCTGGATATTATACAGGTCAAAGAGTAGAAATGTATGCAAGTGGATTTGAAGGTGTTGATCCTGAAAAAGTTAAATGGCTAGTTGATGGGAAAGAACTTAATAAGACAGAAGCAGAGAGAGTAGCATTCGTTACAAAGAAAGTTAAAAAACACGATATCGAACTTAGATATATAGACCCAAGAACAGGTACTGAAAAGGTTATAGATTCCTTTAGTATAAAAGTATATAACTCAGTTATTCCTCATTGGGCAATATTCATTATATTGTTAATTAATCTTTTAGCGGCGGGCGGAGTAGGCTTTTTAATTTATATATTGCTAACTAAGAGAAAAGCGAATGTCGCAACAAGTACAAGTGATGCCAAAGAAGATAATTTGGAAGAGGAGACGCTTCAATCTGAAGGTACAACAAGCGTTGAAAACATAAGTACATCTGATATAGCGGAAGAGAACTCAAATATAGATAAAACAGAAGATAATAATGTTTCTGATGCAGTAAAAGAAAATAGTGATACAAATCAATCTGACGAAGATAAAGAGATGGAAGAGTTAATTTAGTAAACTAAATGACAAAACAAAAACTAACTCTTAAATTTAGCATACCAGCAAAACTCAACATAGATTTTCACGTTATGGAGAAAAAAGGTGAGATGCACACTATAAACACTTTAGTTCAATCAATTGATATATATGACCAAGTTGAGTATATAGACTCAAATAACGCATTAAGCATAGATATTCAATCAACAGATGAGTATTTTAAAAATGAGATTTTTTTAGAACATCTAAAATGTAAAATAAAGGTTCTTGAAAATATTTTTGGTGAGTTAAAAGGGGAGATAAAGATTCAAAAGGGAATCCCAATTGGATATGGTCTTGGCGGATCATCTGCTGTACTAGTAGGATTAATTAAAATATTTGAAACAGTTTTCGATAAGAAACTTTCACCTAAAGAAATAGTAACTATATCAAGCGATGCTCTGGTTATGTACAACCAAGGTAGATATCATGCGACAGGCATAGGGGAAATAATTGAAAAAGTAGAGGATGTAAATGAGGAATATCTCTTGATATTGCCTAAACAAAGGGCATTAACGGAGAATATATATTCAGAGTTTGATAGAATAGAGGAGATAGGAAAGTCAGAGAATGACTTTATACAAATACTAAGATCAAAAAATGCTGAAGTAGAAGATATATTAAATATTGCAGAAAATAAGGGAGTTGAAGTCAGAATGACAGGAAGTGGAAGTTGCATGTATACAATCAACACTGAAGAAAACAGACGTATATTTTCAAAATATAAACAAATGGTAGTACACGCTCTTGGAGGAAGAAATGAGTAAAATAGAAATTAATAAAGATACTTATTATATTGGTTGCAGTAGAAGTAAAGTTTTATTTGAAAACATGTATGACCTAGATGATGGCATGATGTTTAATTCATACGCAATAATTGATGAGAAGACTGCAATTTTTGATGGAGCGGAAGTAGGCGTAATTGATGAATATATTGCCAATGTTAAAGACGTTTTAAATGGAAAATCACTAGACTATCTAATTATCCAACATATGGAACCAGATCATACAGCAAGCCTAAAAAAGTTGTTAGGGCTATATCCAAACGTAACTGTGGTAATGAATGCAAAGACTCAGAAGATGTTCAATAACTTTAAGCAATCACGTGATTTTAAAGGCAATGTTAAACTTGTTCAAGAAGGCGATATTTTAGATTTAGGTAAACATAAACTAAAATTCATATTTGCTCCAATGGTTCATTGGCCTGAAGTAATGATGACATATGATGAAACAACCAAAACAATATATACGGCAGATGCATTTGGAGCATTCGGCTCACAAAAAGAACATACAGGTTCAGACAAGATATGCGATGACTCAACACTAAAAATTGAGCATTATATATTTGAAATGAGAGAATACTATTCTAATATCGTTGGCAAATATGGAGTGCAAGTCCAAACAGTCTTGAAAAAACTAGCACAGTTAGATATTCAATGTATATGTTCATTGCATGGAGTTGTGGTTAAGAAAAATATTCAAACCGTGCTTGATAAATATATGAAATGGTCTTCATATACCCCTGAAAGCGATGGAATCCTAATTGTATATGGAAGTATGTATGGGAACACAAAAGAAGTGGCAGAGAAGGTAGAAACCTTTATCCCAAAGAATATTGAAAGAAAAATTTACGATCTTAGCGATGAATTCTTATACACTATAGTTGGCGATTCATTTAAGTATAAACATATAATTCTTGCTGCCCCAACATATAATGGAACTGTTTTTCCAATGATGGGTGAGTTCTTAAATAAACTCAGTGAATTCAATATGCAAAATAGGAAGTTTGCAATTGTTGAAAATGGGACATGGGGTCCAGTCGCTGGTAGAGTAATGAAAGAAAGAGTATCAGCACTTAAAAATTGTGAAGTTAGAGATAAAGTAATAACTATTAACTCAAGTATGACTTCTGAAAACGTTAAAGAATTAGAAGAGTTAGTTAAAGAATTATCTAATTAAAAAATTATTTTTTAATTGAAAATATCAAATCACCGTAAGTAGGGAAAGGCCATACATATTTTGCTGTTAGGTGTTCCATGTTATCGCATAGGGTACGGAGTTCTTCCATAACTTTGATAATGTTATCTTTATAGAATTTAATTAATTCAGGTGTTAGTTCTATATTTATTTTCTTATCAAGAGATTTGCGTAATTTGGTGATTACCTCAGATCCTTTAATGGTTAATTTATTCAACTCAGCGATTGTATCAACAATATGAGAATCAGGAAGTTTATTTTCCCTAAGAGCATTTCTTGTGGAGTTCAAGTCTGTTATGTAACGATATACTGCAGGTATTATGTGTTTAAGTGCCATATATGCCATTGTAGAGGCTTCGATATTTATTTTATTTGTATAGTTACTTAATAGAATTTGCTGTCTGCTTACAAGTTCAGCATGACTAAGGACTTTTGTTCTTTCAAATAGTTCAATATTCTTTTCTTCTAGCAAGTGTACCAATGCATCAAGTGTGCTAGGTAGATTTAATAAACCTCTTTTCTTTGCACGGTCTAACCATTCTTTTGCGTAGCAGTTCCCATTGAAGATAATTTGCTTATGTTTAAGCATATTGTCTTTTATTATCTCAATAATAGTCTTATCAATGTCAGATGAGTTTTTAAGTTTTTCAGATACGTTATCAAATTCATCAGCAACTATTGTATTTATAACAGTATTTAAGTCAGCGATAGAAGCACTAGAACCAAGCATTCTAAATTCAAACTTGTTGCCAGTAAATGCAATAGGAGCAGTACGATTTCTATCAGAAGAATCCATCTCAAAATTCGTCAATGCATGTACGCCAGTTTCAACATTGCAATCTAACTTCTTAGAGTACTCATCAGAGTTCATAATGCAAGTTAATATATTTGTTAAATCTTCGCCTAAGTATAGAGAAACAATTCCTGGAGGTGCTTCCATCTGTCCTAGACGTAAATCGTTACCAGCAGAAGCAGTTGCGATTCTTAATAGGTCTTGATGTTTATCAATTGCTGCAACCATGCAAGAGAGTAGCAATAAGAAGTTTAAATTCTTTTCTGGATGTTTTCCTGGATTAAACAAGTTTTCTGATGCATCTGTAGAAAGAGACCAGTTGTTATGTTTTCCGCTTCCATTAATTCCTTTAAAAGGCTTCTCATGCAAAATACAAGTCATGCCGTGTCTAGAAGCAACCTTTTTCATAATTTCCATAGTCAACTGATTCTGATCTGTTGCTACATTAACAGTAGTAAAAATTGGAGCAAATTCATGCTGACCTGGAGCTGCTTCGTTATGCTTGGTTTTTGCGAAAATTCCCAACTTCCATAGTTCTTCATCTAATTCTTTCATGAAGAGAGCAACGCTAGGTTTAATTGCTCCAAAATAATGATCGTTTAATTCTTGTCCTTTAGGTGGCATTTCTCCAAAAAGAGTTCTGCCTGTATAAATTAAATCTTTTCGTTTATTAAATAAATTTTCATCAATTAAAAAATATTCTTGTTCAGCCCCAACATTAACATTAACCTTAGTTACCTTTTTACCTAATAGGGATAAGAGGTTTAAACTGGAATAATGCATCTTTTCCATTGAACGCAATAAAGGGGTCTTTTTGTCTAGTGCTTCGCCATTGTAACTGCAGAAGGCAGTAGGAATGCAAAGTATGCCATCTTTAATGAATGCATATGATGTTGGATCCCATGCCGTATATCCACGTGCCTCAAATGTAGATCTAATTCCACCCGAAGGGAATGAACTAGCATCGCTTTCGCCTTGTATCAATTCGCTACCAGAAAAGTCCATCATTATTCCGCCAGTCTCAGTAGGGGTAATAAATGAATCGTGTTTTTCTGCTGTAATATCCGTCATTGGCTGAAACCAATGAGTAAAGTGAGTTGCACCGTTTTCAATTGCCCAATCTTTCATTTTTGTAGCAATTATATCAGCAACCTCAATTGTTAAAGGCTTGTATTCCTCACGACATTTTTTTAATTTCAGATAGGTATCTTTTGGAAGCCTTTTAAGCATGACTTCATCATTAAATACCATTGAACCGAAAAGATTTTCAACAATCATAATTAATCAAACATTTTCTTTAATGCTTCTTTAGGAGTGTATCCTAATTTAGTTCTAACTATTTCACCGTTCTTGTATGCAAGTAGAGTAGGAATAGACATAATTCCAAATTCACCAGCAGTCTTAGGGTTTTGATCGACATCAATCTTACCAACTCTGATTTCTGGATATGAATTTGCAAAATCTTCTAGTACTGGATGCATCATTTTGCAAGGCCCACACCATGTAGCGTAGAAATCAACTAAAATAGGTGTCTTATTTTCAACAACTTCTTTATTAAAATTATTGTCATTTAATGTAATAATAGCCATAATTCCTCCTAAGAAATAATAAGTAAATTATACTCCATAACAAGCATTTGGTAAATGTAAAAAAGAGTAAACTAACAGAGAAGTTGAAACAAGTTCATAGTGTTAGAACAACAAAATCTGCATATCCAAAAATTAAAAGACATCTTTAAACTAAATTAAAAAAACTGTATAATGGATTTAGATCGGTGGTGCAGTATTCTAGTCGGGATACGCTATATTGAAGGCGGAGGTAAAATGCCGCAGCATGGCATATCGGTGAAGTCTTTGGTGTTTGCTTAGATTGCCAAATTTGGGCGAATGCTGAAGGTTAAGATTTTTGGGAAACCCGACTTTAGGATTTAACACCACAAAATTCCAATAAAAACACAAGAAATTT
>CAUSLO010000002.1:0-67418 GCA_963532875.1 uncultured Clostridia bacterium
CCTTTTGATTAATTATATATCAATCTTGAACTATTCACTATCAATCAAAAAATTCAACTTGCCCTGTGTTTATATATATTAATCCTTTTTTTGTAACTTTTTCACTGTACTCTTTTTCTAAAATCTTTTGATACAAAGACAACTGTTTTTTATATTTTTCAAGTAATTCATCATCTTTTGGCCTTGAAAGTTTATAGTCAAGAATTATATAGTCTTCATCATTTTTAATTATTAAATCTGCTATTCCATCAACTAGTGTTAAGTCATCACATCTGCTCTTTTCATCCAACTGAGACACGCTCATTGCTGAACTAATCCGCTTTTCACGCTCAAGTATAGCCCCCTTAGATATGTTTTCTTGTATTATTGGGCAATTTATAACATTTAAAATATGTTTACGATTAATCGTCTCTGCTTCTTCTTTATCTAAAATACGGATATTAATCATAGTTGTAATTTGTCTATCAACTTCTTTTATTGTCTTGGCTCTAAAATCAATTTTTTCCAATACCTTATGATATAGACTTCCAAGTATTACAAGTCCCTTTATATATGCAAGTCTAACTCCGTCATCGTTGTTCTCGCCCGAAATTTCTGAAACTGAATAATGAATTGCCGAATTTATAGCATCCTTATATTGATATTCAAAGTTACCAATTTTTTCAATTTCTGTTTTTAAGTTGTTAGGTGTTTGAATATTGTTACGTGTTATTTTTATTTCTGCACTTGTATTATTAATGCTTTGAGCCACATAAAACGAAATCCCTAGATCATTTAAACTATATGCGTTATTAATTATTCCGTTAAATTGTTTTGGGAAAATAGTTAAACTTTTCTTTATTGATGCCTCATATAAAACAATATTTGCACCAATTTGCCTTTGATTACTTTTATTAATATCCTCTATCTTCCCTTGATGCACAAGAATAAGTTTATTACTTAATCCATTCGTTGAATTTTTTGATCTGGTTAATTGAACATATAACAATCTTAATTCATCTTTAAACTCATTGTCTGACTTTAAATATCTATATGCATATGTAGTTAAATTATCATTTTTTTGACGAGTGCTTTTATCTGAACTTTTTATAGCAAATAATTCCTTACCACTAAGAAATATATCCCCAGTTTCATTTGCACCTTTTGATTTCAAAGATATAGCAAAAACAATTGGTTTTTCTAACCCTTTATAACTATGCACCGTTGCAAATTCAACAGCATTGCTATCTGCACTCCGTTTCCCTAAAATTAAATTCGTTTTTTGCAACTCGGTTAAGAACTCGTTTAATGAATTAAATTTTGAAGATAATTCAATTAATCTGTTAAGTAGCAAATAACCCTCAGAACTTTTTGATTTTAAATATGAATCATAATGATATTTTGAAACAATCATATTAATTAATTCTGTTGGAGAACATGAGACACTTATTAACCTATACTCCTTTAGTGTCTCTATTCTTTGATATATTTTATCTCTATATGCATCGACAACTTTATTGTACTCATTATTTTCATTCTTTTGATCCCTCATTATTCTTAATAAAGATAGCCTATCGTATAAACTTGTCAATGAATTTATGTCTAAGTTTTCTCTTAATTGGTTTTTTCGTGCATCTACTGCATTTGTTATGATATAAAGGTCTTTCTCTGTTAATTTGCTAAAAATTGAAGTTAAATATGTAAATAAATAAATATCTTTATGTGGATTATTTATTGCATTTAAAAATGAAATTATTTCTGTCAATTCATTCTTTCGATCTTTATTAGAAATCGTATTATATGGAATCTTGTACTCATCAAATACTGATAATATTTTTAAATTATTACATAAACTTTCGTTGTAAATGTTTTTTCTTGTTAGTATAACAATATCGCTATATTTATATCCTTGATCAATAAAGTCTTTAATTTGTTCTGCTATATATTTTGAGACGGAATTGTCAATTTCTTCACCTTTAGACTCTTCATAAAGAATACATGTTACGTCATCATTGTTAACTGTATCGTCTTTCAATATAAACTTTTCTTTGTTGTAATCAACTTCGCTTATATCCTCAGTCATTTCAGATTCAAATATCCTATTTACAAAATCTAATACTTTATTTGAACTTCTAAAATTTTGTTTTAAATATATAACTTGTTCTGTATTAGCCAACTCATATTTTTTCTTTCGATTTAAAAATATTTTTGGTTCTGCATGCCTAAATCTATATATTGATTGTTTAACATCACCAACAACAAACAAATTATTTTTACTTAATTTTGTAATAATTTCCTCTTGTATATGATTAAGGTCTTGATACTCATCAACAAATATATGCTTAAATTGCATTCCATAGTTTGGATAAAGTTTCAACGCTTCTAGACAGAATATTTGTAAATCACTATAACTCATCAATTTGCGTCTTCGTTTAAAATTAGAATATTCATCGTGTACGTTAAGTAAAATATTTAAAATAAGTTTTGTATATTTCATTACATCAGATATCTCATTTTTTAAATCTGCATCACTCTTATCTTTTTTACTTTTTTTGATATCTTTAATTTTGTCCCTAATATCATCTTTGTATGCTTCTGCAATCGCAAAAACTAATTCATCACCAATTTCATCCTTAAATTTTGGTAAATGTCTTAGAAATTCAATATTATGTTGAATTAAATCGCTAAATGTTTTAAATTTTATACCTTTTATAAATGGCTTGCAGACCGAATCTACATAATCTAAGTACTTCAAACTGTCTTTTGTCTTTATTGTACTTTGTTCATAATAATCAATTACAATTTTATGTGCCTTCAATGCCCAACTTCTCAATCTTTTAAATGCGGTATTAAAATGTTCCAAAATAATATCTAAAGACTCTTTAAAAAGAATATCAACAGTTTTATTCTTAATTTCTTCAATTGACCCTTTAAAACTCGCCTGTTCACATAGAGAGTTATAAAGTTTCAAAATTTGATTAACGGCATTTGCTCTTGTCGAAAACAATTTAATTAAATCTATAAATACTGCATTATCTTCTTCCTTTCCGTTCTCATCTAAAACATTTGAAATTATTTCTGTTAAATTAGAATCATTTTCATCTAGTATTGAAAAATTAGGCGAAATATTTAACTCTGAAAAATGCTCTCTTGTTACTTTTGCAGAGAAACTGTGAATTGTATATATATTTGAATATGGTAAATTTGAGAGTGCTCTCATTAACAGTTTTTTTTCTATATCTAAATTCTCTTTTTTAACCTCATTTAATTTAGCACAAATTGCATCGTATATTTTTAATTTCAATTCTCGTGCATTAGTCTCATTAAACACTAAAAATAATATTTCTGATATATCGACCTTTTCAGTCAGCAAAAGAAATATGACACGTTCAATCATTGTTGATGTCTTTCCCGTACCTGCTGAAGCAGCAACTAAGATATTGGTTTTAGCAGTAACTACTTTTTTTTGATCATCTGTTAGTTTCATTATTGCACTCCATTTTTATGTAATAAAGAAAAATATCTACAGACATTTTTAAAATCACAATATTTATTGTTTTTACATTGTTCACACGTCGGTGCAATCTCTCCTTTTTTAATAGCACTTGCTTTTGTGTTTATTTCTTTTTTTGTCGCATCAATTAAATCTTTTTTACAAATTACTCCTTTTGCATCTTCATCGTTGTTTCCAGTAGTGTCTTTATAAAAATCATCCATACGAATACGACTAATTTCCATAGCAGAATCTGCTGATGTCCTAAAATCATTTTTTACATTAATATATGCTATCTCACCAACCTTAAAGTTTTTATTCTCTAAAGCCAACATGTAAAAAGGAAGTTGAATTTTGGTACCGTCTTTAAGTATCTTCTCTGGATCAAGATTAGTGGCAAACCTATTACTATTTGATGTCTTATAGTCATATATAGCGTAGTAATTGTTACCAGAATAAGTTTTTTTAGACACATCAATTCTATCAATTCTGCCTGAAATAGATATTACATTTTCTCCATTTTCATCTTCTCCAACAGTTAAACTGTGAATATTAAAATCGTGATCATCTTTTAAACTTGCTTCGCACTTATATGGTTTAAATATACTCGTTTCACTTAGTAAGTTTTTGTGCATCTCATTAATAACATCAAAAATTGCATCTTTAGTTACTGTCATCATATCTGCAAATCTGCCTACATTATGCAAAAAGTCTGGTATAACTTTTTCCGCCTCAGGTACATAAAAATCATTAAACCGATTTTGCAAGTTTCCCTCAGTTACTTTGCCAGCTAAATAGTCATTAATAAATAACTCTAAATACCTATGAGACAAATTTCCCTTCAAAATATGTTCAGTCTTGTCTGAGTCAACATTGTCAAAATCACTTGATATTCCAAGGACATTGGAGATGTAGTACATATATGGACAAGTTGCATAACGTTCAATACTAGTAGGTGAGAATGAGTGTTTTTTTGCTAATGTATATTCATGCTTGATACTTTCAGGTAAATGGTCAATATGTTCAAAATCAGTGCGTCTAATCCCAACGATTTGCAAAATCTTATCTTGAGATTCTTTATTTAAACTTTTCCACTCCTCAATATTTTCTGAAAATAAGGTTATTTTTGTCTCCTCATTAATTAACGCAAATTTGCTCTTATTCTCAAAAGACAACGCCGAATCAATATTTTCACTCATCTTTTTAATTTCTAAATTATTAAAAATAGTTGTTAATTGTTTGTATATAATTGATGGCTCAATTGATTCTTCGTTACTACAAGAAATTACCAACTTTTTTTTGCATTTTTTTATGAATTCAATGATAGATATCATGTTATACGTCATATCTGTCTCAGCGTCTAACAAGTAAATATTGTTATTGCCTCTAAATGCATCCATAAGTTTCTTTTCATCTGCGTGTGTAATAATAATCCCTTCAGGTGTTGTTTTAGGAATTGAATTTGAATCGGCACCTATAAGATACATATATTCAGAAGTTACAAATCTTGAATTAAATGAACCTATATGAACTCTATCTATTGATGCTGGTATAGTCGCAATAGTAACTGCGGAAATTACACCTCTAAATAGGAAAATGAACTCTTGTAAATCACATTCATAATCCACTAGTTCTTCCATTAAGTGGTATATTTCTTCTAACTTATTATCTACTTGTTCAGCTACTCGTTTGTATTCGCCCGTGATCTTGCTCATTTCTTGTATATATATGTCCCAAGTAGGATTCAGACCGCTAATAACTCCAAACTCCTCTAGTGTTTTAATCCAAGCACTTACTCTTTGTTTTGATACTGAAAAACATGAAAGGACTTTACATAGTTGCTCTCTAACTATTTCTGCATTTTCGCACACGAGTTTCTCACTATCAGAAGCGTTTTCTCTAGCTAAAAATTTCATTTTAAATGATCTTTTATTTCCAATGCCGTCGATATAATTTTCTCTAACATACTTTTCAAAGTTACCGATTAGTTTAGAAAGTGGCTTTGATGTCATTTCTGTAAAAGTGTAATAATCAGGGGCAAATAAGGGATTATTTACAAAATTAATTACTTCTTCTTTCCCAAATTTACTATTGATAACATTTAATGCATCTAATAAATACTTAATCTTCCCCTGATCTTTTAATTGATATTTGACGTCTAAGTGAAATGGAATATTGTATCTATGAAAAATTTTTTTAATAGAATATTTGTATTTTTCCATATCACAGCATAGTATTTGATAATCTTTGTATCTCTTCTGATTGTGTATACCTTCTGTAATATCTAACGCTACATTGATTATTTCTGCATCAACATCATGGAATTGTGTTAATTCAATTGCGTTTGTTTCTATCTTATTTTTCTCTTCTGGTTGTTCATATGAAAATACGTAATTGCTAGCACACTCAATATCGTTTGGTAATTTTTCATTATATGATTTTAGTTCGCCAGTCTTCTTACCATCTTCTACATATTTAGTTATTTGATCATAAATTTTCTTCTCATAAATATAACTATTCGGTTGTTGAAAGGTTGTTGAAAACGCAATGGTACATGACAGTGCATTATCCTCTATCTTTTTAATTATTTTAAGTTGTTGTCTTGTGAATCCAAAAAAATCGAGGATATAGTAGTTAGTTGATTCAATACTTGTTGATAACTCTTCTGCTAATGCTTCCATGACAGTTATTGAATCTAGGCAATTTTCACTTATCGTATCTAAGTATTTCTGGTATATCAAATATATCTCACTTAATTTGTTTTTTAATTTTTCAGGAATTTTTTCTTCTATTAGACTTATATCGCTCATTGTTATCCCACTCTCGACAAGTGATCTAATAGTTGTATACAAGAGTTCTGAAAAGTTTTCAAAATGATGTGAATTTGCAAAAAACTTAATCTTATTCTGTTTGCTCAATTCATAAATTGATTTATTAATCAACAAAATTGAACTTTCTCTTGAAAGAAATTTGAATCTGCTATTTCTTAAATAGTCTTTTGCCATTTCTTCAAATGAAGTTACTTGAATATTTTGTGTTCCCTCATTTAAATCTGTATATACGCCGAGACGTACTGTTGCCGTAAACTGTCTAGGGACAATTATTATATGGTTTGTTTCCTTAGCATTGTCTCCAAGTAACCTATTTTTTATTAACTCAATTGTTTGCAAATATGCTTCAAGTGAAGTATTTGTTAATATTTTTTTCACAAATAAAATATAGCAAACCAAAATAAAAAATGCAATAAAAAAATTGCATTTATTGTCCCATTTATATGACATCAAAACATGCAAGTTTAATACTCTTACACTGCTTTTTATTTACAAGGATATATATTTAATATAAAATAATTTGCATGAAGGCAAAGATATTTAGAAGTTTTTTACTATTATTAATTGTTTTATTACTACCTCTAACTTTGGCTGGTTGTGGGAATAAAGCCACTGTGCAAGGTACTTTAAATAGTTTAATTCCTTGGGGCGTTTCTGAAGAATTCACTTATGATATATATGACGAAGAAAGTCCAGAATTTAAAAAAGAAAAAAAAGAAGCAGTGGGAACATATAAAGTTACTTTAAAAAAACACCCTGCAAATGAAGAGTTTAATCTCTTAAAAAAAAATACTGAAAATAAAGTTTCATATTCGTATGAGACTATTGAAATAATTCAAAAATTACAAAAAGGCACAACTACAATTACCCATCAATCTGTTATACGAATTGCTGGTGGGGATACTCTACATTCACCTATATTCGCTTCAAAGACAGTAACTAAAGATACCAAAATTACGTACTTTGCATTCTCTGATTTTACTAAGAAAAAGATAACTGGCGTTGTCAATGGTAAAAATGTAAAGATTGATAGAAAAAAAATAATGTTTGATAATGCTCAATTGCATCAACTAATTAGATCAACTTCAGAATTGAAAAATTTAGTATTTAATTTTGTAATGAGCACTTTTGAAAACAATACTATTACTAGCAACAGTATAACCGTTGAAAATAAAAAAGAAAGAAAAGGTAAAGAAGTTTTTTATAACACTAATTGGCATGAATACAAGGCTTATGAACTTGAAATAAGAAAAAACACAAAACTTATAAGCAATCCTCAAAAGATATATTTATGTGAAGCACTTAAATATAAAAATTGGGAAATTAAAAATCCAGTTGTAAGATTTGAAGAATATAAAGGTAAAACTGATAAAAAGATTATTTACGAATTAAAAGATTATAAACTTATTTAATTCGACTTTTTGTTAATAAATTATCCTTGATAATCCAGGCTTTTTCTGAGAGGTCTACTTTATATGTGTGAGTATTAATTACTCTTTTGTATTCTGAATCGAATTCATCGCAACACGAATCTGCATATTCTGCAATCTCTTGCAAATTTGGCATCTTGTATACCAGTTTGCCGTTCTTGAAAATTTGAGTTGATAGTTCACGTATCTTAAAATTTTCAAAAACTGTTTGTTTCCAGCGTTCTTCTGGATGTGTAATAACTAGTGGCTTTGACTCATCAATTACCTCATCTACTAAAGCAACTAAATCTGCTTGTGCTTTGTTGTCTACAAATATTCTTATTACTTTTTTAATTCCAGGGTTTGTAGTTTTACTTAATGTATTAGAAATCTTAATTTTAGGTTTTAATTCCCCATCCTCTTCAATTGCACACAACTTATATACCCCACCAAGCGATGCGTTTGCATACGATGTGATTAGTTTTGTTCCGATACCATATACGTCAATTTTTGCACCTTGATGTCCAAGTGAAATTAACACATCTTCATCAATATCATTTGATACAAATATTTTTGTTTCACTATGTCCAGTATCATCTAACATTTTTCTTGCCATTTTACTTAAATATGCTAAATCACCACTATCAAGTCTTATGCCTAAAGGCTTGTATCCCTTTGCCTTCAACTCATCAAAAACTTTGATTGCATTTGGTATTCCACTTTTTAAAGTATCGTAAGTATCCACTAACAAAAGACATCTATCTGGATATTGATTTGCATATGCTCTAAATGCCTCAAGTTCCGTTTTAAATGACATAACCCAACTGTGTGAATGAGTTCCAACTATTGGTATATGAAATTCTTTTCCAGCCAACACATTAGATGTTGTTCTACATCCACCAATATATGCAGCCCTTGCTCCAAATATGCCTGCATCAGGACCTTGAGCCCTTCTTAACCCAAATTCTGATATTGGCTTTGAAGTACACTCACAAAGTCGTCTTGCCTTTGTTGCAATTAAAGTTTGATGATTAATGATTGTTAAAATCGCTGTTTCTACAAGTTGTGCCTGAAATAATGGGGCGATAACTGTCAATATCGGTTCGTATGGAAAAACTATTGTGCCTTCTGGAATTGCTACAATATCGCCAGTGAATTTAAAATGTTTTAATTCCTTTAAAAAACTTTCACTGAACAAATTTTGTTTTCTTAGGTAGTCAATATCAGAGTCGTCAAAGTGTAACGAGTTAATATATTCTATAACTTGTTCAAGTCCAGCGACTATTGCATATGAATACCCACCACTGCCACGATAAAAGACGTCAAACGCAGCCATCTTGTTGTTCATTTTAGCTGTGAAATATCCATTCATCATTGTTAACTGATATAAATCAGTTAACATGGTTAAGTTTCTCATTTATACATTTCCCTCAACTGTGAAAACCAATTTCTCTTTACCGTGTAAATACTTCTCTTTTTTCAAATCTTTAAAATACTTATTTTCAATACCTTCATAAAAGTTCCATCGTTTCTTTATGTTTAATTGGCTATCCTTATTCCTTAAAATTTGGTTTGAAATTCTTTTACTAACAATCTTTTGTCCAATCTCATATAACCAAACTTCTTCCTTTGTTAGGTATACAGTAGATAGTGTATTCCGCTTAATAGCACTTTGGACTTTAAATAAGACTTCTCTAGACTTCTGTGCATACACCAAGAAAAGCATAAGTAATAACATTATCAAGATTACTGGTGCTCCAGCGTACTTATTGAAATTTTGTAATTTTTCAGTTCCATCAATTCTTATATAGTCTAATGCTCCACGAACAATCATGAACCATAACAAATATAAAACTGTCCAAACGCCCTTATATCTTTTATATCTTTTCCATAAATTAAATATCAACGCTAAGCCAATTAAATTTAGACATATCTCATAGAAGAACGTTGCTGCAAAAAACTGATTTTTGCCGTCTTTACTCCACTCCTTCCAAAGTGCTTCATCAACACCTTGTGGATTTGTGATTTTCACTGCAAATGGGAAGTGATGTAACTTATCATTCAATATTGGTTTACCAAATGCTTCTTGATTTACGAAATTTCCCCATCTACCAATTGATTGTCCAACAAGTAAAGGTGAAACTGCAAAGTCAGTTATTGTGAAGAATGAAATTTTCTTAACTCTTGAGAATATAAATACTCCTAAGATTCCACCTAATACACCACCGTATATTGTTACGCCACCTTCCCAAATTTTAAATATTGATACAAAATCGTTATAGTCCTTAGTGTGTGTAATTACGTATAAGAGTCTTGCAAATATTACAGCAAGTGGAACGGTGTACAAGAATAATGTAAGAATATCATCCCCAGTAAGTTTTATTTTTTTTGCATTGTGAATTCCAAATGATAATGCTACAACCAATGCAATAGAAAATATTACACCATACCATGCAATAGAAGTTTGCCCTACTGTTTTGCCATCAGCAATTAATTGTAACATTTAATTAATCTTGCTCCGTATTTCTCAATTTTAACTCTAGATACATTTTTTATACCAAAATAACGTTTTAAAGTAAAATCTATATTTTTGTTAGCAATTACTAGAATAGTCCCAGCAAATCCGCCACCATGTACTCTTTTTGCAACTACATTTTTTAAATTTTTGACCTTATCAAGTGAGTCGACTAAGACAGTGCTTTTTGTAACTTTAGAAATTAAATTCTTTAAATACTTCTTTGAACTTTCTCCAGATTCATTAATACAATCTAATAACAATTTCTCATTTTTATTGTTAATAGCATCAAAAGCCCTTACCACTCTATCTATTTCAGTGAAATAATGCATTGCTCGTTCTGCCACAGGAGCAGTGTATTTACTCTTTAGTTCTTCATATGAATTTAAAAACTCATCCTTATCAACTTCAGATAATAGTTTCTTATTAAAGTGCATTGCGATTGTTGCCATGTCATCCACTATAGCCGCATAATCACTGGTCAATCCTGCATGACTTCCTTTTGTATTAATTACATATATATTTAAATCATCGAAATTCCACTTGCATTCCTTATGACCAATATTGTTTTTATCAAAGAAATCTAGCATTTGAATTCCGCCCAACGCAATTATTGTTTGATCCAACATTCCTGATGGTTTTCCAAAATATTCGTTTTCTGCAAACTGTGATGCACGTGCAGCAAATATTGGATCAATTTTTTCTTTTGAATTTAAGTCGTTCAAAATAGTCGCCAATAAAACCTCAAACGCCGAAGATGATGACACACCTGCACCGTTTGGTATAGTTGAATTCATTACTGCTGAAAATCCTGATACCTTACGATTATTTAGTTCAAAATATTTTAATATGCCCCTTACAATTCCTTCTGATGTTCCTTTCTCGTCTTCTCTTTTGTCTGTATCAGAAATAATAATATCTTTTAGTTCATATCCTTGCGAATATATCTTAATAATATTGTCATCTCTTTTAGATACAGTTGCCAAAATATTCAAGGAAATTGCTGCCGCCAATACTTTACCACCTTGATGATCAGTATGGTTACCTACAACTTCAATTCGTCCTGGAGACGAAAATAAATATTCTGGATTTTTATTAAAAATCTTATGGTGTTTCTTCTCTAATGTTTTAATTATTAAATCTGTCATATTTCCCCCTCTCTTATATATTATTGCTCATTTAAGATTGAAAGTATTTTTTTTTCATTCATCATTTTAATATTCAGTTGCTTTGCTTTCTCATATTTGCTTCCTGGATTATCTCCTAGAAAAATTAAATTAGTTTTAGATGTTACGCTTGATGCAAATTTTGCCCCTAATGCTTTCGCTTTCTCTTCTAGTTCGTTTCTTGTAAAGGATTCAAAACTACCAGTAATTACAATAACTTTCCCAGTTAGAATGCCTTCGCCTTTATTTTCTACTGGTTGAATGTTTACTCCTACTTCTAACAAATGTTTTATAAATTCTTTGTTTTCTTGGTTATTAAAATAGTTTTCGTAATTTTCTGCTATTACTGATCCAACACCTTCAAGTTCTCTGATATCATCTGCTTTCATTTCTTGTACTCTATTTATATCTTTTGCGTAGTTTGCAATGTCCTCTGAAAGTCTTTTACCTACGCCTTCAATTCCTAAAGCAAATATAAATGATGATAAAGCAATATTTTTACTCTTCTTAATTGATTTAAGGATGTTATCAATCTTTTTCCCTTTAAAGCCTTCAATGCCTATCAAATCACTTTCTTGCAACTTAAATAAATCTTCTGGTTTTTTTAATTTCCCTAGTTCAAACAATAACTCGATTGTCTTTTCTGATAGTCCTTCAATATCAAACGCTTTTTTCGATACAAAGTATGAAATTCTATTGATGGCCGCTGCCTTACAATCTTTGTTTTTACAATATATAAATGCCCCATCAATTTCAGTTTCTGACCCACAAGAAGGACACGCTTCAGGTTGTGTTATTAATATCCGATCATTTGCCTCTTCATATACTCCCATTATTTCTGGGATAACGTCATTACTCCTACGTATTAAGACGATATCATTAATTGCAATTTTCTTTCTTTCAATTTCAAAAATATTATTTAACGTTGCTCTAGTTATCGTTGCACCACATACTTCTACTGGCTCAACTACAGCAATAGGATTTAATTTATTTGTTCTAGAAACTTGCCAAATTACATCTAGCAACTTCGTAGTGTTTTCTTCTGCTTTAAACTTATATGCTATTGCCCATTTAGGAAATTTATCTGTCTCCTTAAGAATATCTCGATATTTAATCTCATTAACCTTAATTACAATTCCGTCAATTAAATAATCAAGTTCACTACGAATTTTATCTGTTTTATTAATATAGTCTTCTAGATCTTTTTCAGTATTGGCAAGTTTATAATCTCCTTGAATTTCAAACCCTTGTTTTTTTAAAAACTCTCTCATTTCATCTTGAGAACTAAACCTATCATCACAGTATCCAATATTGTATGCAAAGAAACTTAAATTTCTTGATGCAGTAACTTTAGGGTCTAAATTCCTTATTGCTCCAGCCGCAGCATTTCTCGCATTTTTAAGAGGCACTTCTGCCGTTAAATTATATTTATCAAAAGATGAAAGACGCATTACGCATTCACCTACAACTTCTATTCTACCTTTATATTCTATTTTCTTAGGTAACTGTTTTATGGTCTCTACGTTCTTTGTAACTATTTCCCCAACAACGCCATTGCCCCTAGTTTTGCCCTCTTGCAACTTGCCGTTTTCATATAAAAGGTTCAAAGTCAATCCATCAAATTTATATTCAAGTGTTAATGTAGGATTTATATTAAGAGCATTTTTTGTCCTATTAATCCATGTTTTCACTTCTTCAAATGATTGTGCTTTATCTAAACTATATAGTCGATTTATATGCTTCCCTTGCTCAAATTTGTCTAAGGGCATACCCCCTACACGATGAGTTGGGCTGTTTTTAAGTGAAAAACCCTCAGTTTCCTCAAGATTTCTAAGTTCATCATATAAAGAATCATATACGGCATCAGAAACACTTGGGCTATCATTTTCATAATATTCCTCTGCATATTTGTTTAAAATTTCGGTTAATTCTTTGATTCTTTCTTTTGACATGTTTACTCCAAAAATCTCGAAGCAATATCTAAATTAAATTTCTTAATTCCTGTTTCAAATATTGCTGCTAACATGTTATTTCGCTCATTTATATCAAAAACTTTTCCTTCACCAAAAATTGAATGGTACACAGTTTGTCCTACCTTGAATTTTAAATTCGTATTAACAGCCTTTGCTACTTGGCTCGATACATTGATATTCTCTACTTTAAATTTTGTATTAATTTTACTTTTATACTCTGGCTTAAACGTATTTTCATTTTTCTCTTTATCATGAATTGTTGCTGGTTCGATTTCTTTTATAAAAAGACTTGGCTCCATTGCTTCAACTCTTCCAAATCTCATCCTTTGAGTTGTGTACGAAATTCTAACCTCTTTTTTTGCTCTGGTAACAGCAACATACATCAAGCGTCTTTCTTCTTCAAGTTCACTATCAATTTTCAATGGAAAGACTCTTTCCTCAACGGCAACAATATATATGTTATCAAATTCCAATCCCTTTACTGAATGGATTGTAGCAATGGTTAATGAATCTTTTTCATCCGCTTGGTCAACGGTGCTTAAAAGTGAAATCCCTTCAAGATACTCTCTAAGAGTTAAATTCTCTTGCAATGACTCTGCTTCAATCATTGTATTGATTAATTCTTGAATATTCTCATATGCGGCTATTTCTTCGGGTTTTCTACTTAAGGATAACAAATTTTTAATACCTGTTATTTCAATTAGTTTTTTTGTGATAACTGATGGCTTATAGTTTTCGTATTGTCTTAAATCATTGAAAATGCTAACAAATTTTGCAAACTTCATTTGTAGTGATGCATCGCATTTTGAAATTGCTTCAAAATAAGATGAACCACATCTATTTGCAACTACCGCTAATTCGGAAACTGCCTTGTCTCCGATTCCTCGCGTTGGATAGTTTACTATCCTCAAAAACGCAGCGTCGTCTTTGATGTTTATAAGCAATCTCAAATATGCAACAACGTCTTTGATTTCTTTTCTGTCGTAGAATTTAAATCCGCCAAAAATTCTATATGGAATATTGTTTGCTCTACATTGATCTTCAAAAATTCGAGTTATTGAATTTGCTCTAACCAAAATTGCATTCGATTTGTATGCAATACCTTTTTGTTTATCTTGTCTAATTTTTCTAATTACATCTGATGCTTCTACTCTATCTGAATAATATTTTTTTAGATATACCTTTGCTCCGTCATTCCTATCGGTCCAAAGTGCTTTTTTATTTCTTAAAGTATTATTGGCTATTATTAAATTCGCCGCTTCTAATATTGAACTATTACTTCTATAGTTTCGCTCCAGTTTGTATACTTTTGTTTCTGGATATGTTTTCTGATAACTAAGAATGTTTGATATGTTCGCACCTCTCCATGAATAAATGCCTTGGTCTTCATCGCCAACTAAAAATATATTTTGATATTTCTTACCTAATAATTCGACAATTTTGTGTTGAATCTTGTTTGTATCTTGATATTCATCTACGTGAATATATCTATATCTATCTTGATATTTTTCTAAAACTTTTGGATTTTCCTTAAACAGTTTACAAACGTTAGATAATAAATCATCAAAGTCCATCGCATTTGCTTTTTTTAATTCACTTTGATATATCTTAAAAACTTCTTGTGCAATATCAGTATCAAAATTGTCCAAATATATCTGCCCTTTAACTTTATCTGAGTAATATGCTTCTGTTTTTGCTTTTGACACCGCAAATATAAATTCTTTGATAAATTTTTTACGGTCATTATCGTCTACTAAATCTGGTACTTTATTCTTTAAGATGTTTTTGATAAAACTTTCTTTGTCATTTTCGTCGTAAATTGTAAAGTTACTTTCATATCCTAGATATGAGGCTTCTGCTCTTAATATACGTGCACACAATGAGTGAAATGTACAAGCAAGAACATCATTACCTAGAGTATTAATCTTGGCTATTCTTTCTTTCATTTCATTAGCTGCCTTGTTTGTAAAAGTAATTGCCAAAATATTATGTGGACTAACTCCACTTTCAAGTAAGTTATATATTCTGCTTGTTAATACACGTGTCTTTCCAGTTCCCGCACCAGCCAAAACTAATACTCTTCCTTGTAAAGTATTTGCTGGTTTAAGTTGTTCGTCATTAAGATTAAATCTATTTTGTAGCATATACATAACCCTCGTCGAATATTTTCAACAATACCTTATAAGTCATTTCTACATCCGCTAAGGCTCTATGAGCATTTGGACTAGCAAAACCAAAATTTTCTGCAATACTACTTAACTTATAAGAAGAAAGTCTTAAATATTTTTTTGCAAGAACTAAAGTGTCGATTGTTTTATTATTAAAAACATATCCTGTTTCCTCATAATATTTCTTTAAAAATGGGATATCAAATACATCACTGTTATGTCCGCAAATTATACAATCATCAAAAAATTTATAGATATCTCCAATTGCGTCAATTATTTTGGGCTTACCTTCCAACATTTTATCTGTAATAGTAGTCAATTCTGTTACTTTTGGATCAAGTTTAGCCCCTGGATTAAATAGACTTTCTAATTTTTCTACAATCCGACCATCTATAATTTTCACAGCGGCAAAATCAATTATCTCATATTTTAGTATGTCTAATCCGCTAGTTTCTAAATCAAATATGACAAATTTATTATTTTTTAGACTTTCAGGAATTTCTGTACTCCTACCAAGTTCTCCTTGGATCTCTACATGATACTTTTCAGGGGAAATAGTTAGGTAATTTTTGGGGGCTACTTTCCCCTTTTTAATATTAATTTTTGAATATTGAATATCCGCAAAAAAGAATGCGTTTGCAGTTATTCCAATTCTGCCGTTATATACGTTAATATTACCATCTACGGCTATATTTGCCCCTACGACTAGTTCTCCTCTTCTCTTTTGATCTTGCTCATTTAAGAAGTATGTGCATTCAATTACCCCTGTTGTATCTGAAATTTTAACTTTAAGCATATCTTTCTTTACTGGTTCGTATGAAGGATTTTGTTTTACTTTTTCTTTTTCAGCACTTGGCGTATATTGCAATTCATTTACATCTGTAATTTCGCCACAAACTATTATTCTTTTCTGATTGATTGGTTTAATGTCTCTAATATATTCTGCAAAGGTATTATTAATATTATCAACATTTCGTCTCCCAATAATTTTTTGTTTACATGTAAAAGGTATTTGTCTGATTGCCGCAACAACTGCTTTACTTTGTGTAAATTCAACCGAACCTACTTCTCTATCTTTTGTCATATACTCAACTAATTCAATTTCTTGTGGGAACTTACTTTCTAAGTGTGTTTTCAATTTATCTAGTAGTTTTTCTTTAAAGATCTCAAAGAAACTTTGTTGAACTTTTATCGTGCATTTAATTTTCTTTTCTATAAATTCAACAATAATGTCTTCGTAACTCATACCATCTAAAATGAGCATATTCATGTTGCTTATTTCTTTTATGCCTTGTAGTATTGCATTTATTACTGATTGTTCATCTGTAAAAGTACGTATTATCTTTACTTGAGTTTTTTTAATATTAGTTATTGATTTGCAACGCTCTCTAATTTCATTTAATTCGCTTATAATTTTATTATAGTCTCTAGAATCAACTAAAAAATTAATGATTAGTAATTCTTCACTGCTAGAATATTCAGAGTTCAAATATCTAATGACATTTAAATATTTTATATTTTCGCCACTGAAAAATTGTTCTTCAAATTTAGTCATTATCAATTTTCTCCTTCAGAATTTTTTCAAATGTAGATAAAAGTTGCTCATTTTCAACTGTAACGTATTTTTCTCCATTTACTAATATAATTGATTTTTCTTTTCCTCCTGCTATACCTAAATCAGAATTTTTACCTTCGCCAATCCCATTTAGTGGACAACCAAGGACTGCAATACGCATTTTCTTATCTACATTTCTAACAATTTCTTGAACTTTTTCAGTTAATTCTTTCACATTAATTTGTGTTCTGGAGCAAGTTGGACAAGAAACCACATCCACATTCTGCTCTCTAATTTTCAGCATTCTAAGTATTTCTTTAGCCGCAAAAATTTCTTCTTTTAGATCGTCAGTTAATGAAACTCTAATGGTATCGCCTATTCCATTGGCAAGCAATGTACTTAAAGCATATGAAGATTTAATTAAACCGTTCCTTAGTGTCCCTGACTCTGTAACCCCAATATGAATAGGTGCTTTTGTTTTATTTGCTAGCAAAATGTTTGCATCTATTGTTTCTATTGGATCTGATGACTTAATACCCATCACAATTTTTTTAACGCCATTTGACTTTAAGTTTTTTTCATATTCAAGTGCTGAATATACTAGACCTTTTACATTACCCATACTTTGATATTTAGGGTGTAAAGATCCACAATTTGTCCCAACTCTTACTGCTACATCATACTCATTCAAATGTTCAGATAAGTTCTTGATTTGCGAATAATCAGTCATATTCCCTGGATTGATTCTGATTTTCTTAGCACCAGCCTTAATGACTCCGCATGCAATTTCATAACTATAATGTACGTCTGCTATTAATGGCGTATTTACTTGCGATTGTATATTTTTAAAGTGCCCAATATCTTCTTTTGTATGTACGGCCAAACGAACTAAATCGCAGCCACATGAAATTACTTCGTTAATTTTTTTTATACAATTTGTTTCGTCAGAAGTCTTGATATCCAACATTGTTTGTATAGTGATTGGATAATCACTACCAAAGCCAATATTGCCTACTAGAAAGTTGTCAGTTCTTCTTCGTTTAATCATTTACGCACTAGACTCTTAGCATATGTTTTTGCTTCTAAAGAAATTTTAAGCACATCGTCTATGCTAGACTCCTGTGTGTTTTCAAATTTTGTATATACTTTTTCTAACAATTTATATATATCTAAAAATTTAATTTTATCTTCCAAGAATTTATCAACTAAAACTTCGTCTGCGGAGGAAAGTGCAACAATTACCCCATCTGATTTCTCCATTGCTTTTCTCATTAAAGGAATCATTGGAAACTTATTTTCATCTAACTCAGAAAAGTGTAATTGTCCTATTTTTGCAAGATTTAAAAAGTCGTCTTTTGTGCTTTGCACTTCTGGATAATATAAAGCATTTTCTATTGGGATACGCAATGATGTTGTAGAAAGTATTGCTTTTTGTGTACCATTATTTAATTCGACTATAGAGTGTATAATACTTTCTCTGTGCATAAGCACTGAAATTTTCTTTGAACTTATTTCAAAAAGGTTTTTTGCCTCTACAATTTCAAGCGCTTTGTTAAATAATGTTGCTGAGTCCACTGTTATTTTTTTACCCATGTTCCAATTTGGATGAAACAAAGCATCAACAGATTTTACATATTCTAATTCTTCAACCTTTTTATCTCTAAACGCTCCGCCACTTGCTGTTAATATTATTTGTTTTATATCTTTTGGATTTTCTCCTTTTAATGCTGATTGAATAGCTGAATGTTCTGTATCAAGTGGAATGATTACTCCACCATATTTCTTCTCAAGTTGTTTGAGGTACTTCCCAGCACATACTAAAGTTTCTTTATTCGCTATTGCTAAAATTGCACCACGTTTAAGAGTTGCTACTGCTGCCCAAAGGCCACTTAGTCCAGTTACTGTAGAAACAACTATATCAGAATCTAATGACGCCAATTCCTCAATTGAAGATAAACAGTTAGCACGATATTGTTCCCCTTCAATATAGTCAAAAATTGATAACTGAGACTCTACAGCCCCTATTGCCGTAAAATAGTGTTTTGGTTTAAATTCTTCAATTTGCTTTGATAGTAATTCAGTATTTTTATAACAAGATAACCCTATTACTTTAAAGGTTTTGGGATGTTTCCTAATAACGTCAAGAACTGCCCTACCATACGCTCCTGTGCTACCTAATATTGTTAGTGTCGTAACCTTTTTCATACAAACTATTATATAGTAAATTCATATTATTATCTAGTTGATTATTTTCCTGAATGATACGCAAAAGGAAAACTAAACCGTGGTAATTGCACCAAGAACTGTCAAAAATATTGTTAGTACAATACATGAGGAAATTATGCTATCAAGCCTATCCATAACTCCACCGTGTTCTGGGAAAATGTGCCCATAGTCCTTAATTCCAATAAGCCTTTTAATTTTAGATGCCACTAAATCTCCTAACTGGCTAACTATAGTTATTAGTGTCCCCATGAACATAAATATTAAAGCATTTTGCCATTCCCAACCTTTGTGTGCCTTTGATATAAATGGTGCTAAATTTTTAAGCATTTCTTTATCAATACATCTACTCAAAACTTTATCTGCATATAGAATAAACATTAAGTACATTAGTACTGATATCCCTAATCCTCCAACTAATGCCCCAATAGCCCCAGCAATTGTCTTCTTTGGAGAAACTCTTGGACAAATTTTTTTCTTTCCAAAAGATGCTCCAAAATAATATGCAAATGCATCTGAAAATATTGGGATAGTAACACACGTTACAATAACAAAAATAAAGTTATACTTCTGCATTAATATAAATATTAGATGAAGCATAAATAATGGATATACAAGTATAAATATTGTACTCATAAAGTCTTTAAGTTCTAATTCTTCATCTTTAGAAAATGTATACTCGGCCATAGATATAAAGACACACACAATAAGCATTATTACTGAAATCACATCTGCACTTTGTTTGTTTAAAACTTTTTCAACAATCTTAATTATTGGATAAGTAAACAATGTAAAAAGAATTATTGGTATCTTACGAACTTTATATCCACTTCTTTTAAATGAATGAGTCATCTCATATGCTGCAAAAATAGTCCATAACAAGATAAACACTTCTACTATTTCTTTTGCTAAAAAATAACTTAGAGTTATTACTCCTACAAATGATGCTAATAAACCTAAACCCACCAAAGTTCTTTTTAACATTTAAACACCAAAGTTCCTTTTTGTCTTTTGAAATCTTTCTATACAGTCATTTATATCTTCTATTTTAACATCGGGCCATAACTTGTTTATAAAAAACAATTCTGTATACCCAACCTCGAATAACATAAAGTCAGATAGCCTTTGATATCCTCCCGACCTAATAAGCACATCTAAAGGTGGCAAAAAACTTGTCTTTAAACTTTTCATGAATTTTTCTTTATCACCCTTTGACTTAGCAACTGCAGTTAAAATATCTTCTCTAGATGAGTAACCAAGTGCAACATTTACATTCATTGAATTCTTCGATATAAAAACACGTTCCTTTTTAATTGAACCGAAAAATTTAACATTAACTCTTAGTTTCTTTGCTGATTCAACGAACATATCTACTTTCTTGAGTATATATTCTATTTCTTCTTTTGAACGTTGCAGATTGTCTCCGGATAGCGTAAATATAGTTACTTCTTTAATGCCAATATCTCTGAGTCCCCAAACGATATCAACTGTTGTTTTTAGACCTTCGTTGTATGCAAATGGTAAAGTAGTATTGTTTGCACGAGCCCATCTTCTATTGCCATCAATTATTAAAGCAATATGCTGAGGAAGCATTATATCTCCATTATTTCTCTTTCTTTTTCTTTGAACTCTTTATCAACAAATTCAGTTTTTGTTTGTAGCATTTTATCTACTTCTTTTGTATATGTAGCAAGATCATCTTCTGTTATTTCAGAATTCTTTTCTAGTTTTTTAAATCCATCAAGTGCATCTCTTCTCGCATTACGAATAACTATTTTTGTTTCTTCTGCAAATTGTTTAATTTCTTTAGTTAGTTCTTTACGTCTATCTTGCGTAAGTTCTGGAAATAGAAGACGAATTACTTGTCCGTCATTATTTGGATTTATGCCAATACCTGAATTTTGTATTGCCTTTTCTACATCTTTCATTGCACTTTTATCCCAAACGTTTATCACTAAAAGTCTTGCTTCAGGTGTTGTTATGTTTGCCATTTTGTTGATTGATGTTAGTTGTCCGTAATAATCAACTTGAACCTTATCAAGAATATGTGGATTTGCTCTTCCTGCTCTAACTAACTTATATTCTCCAATTAAGTTGTTAATTGCTTTATCCATTTTTTCTTCTGATTCCATAAAAATCATATCTACAGACTCAATACCTGTTTCCATTTTCCCACCTCTGTTATTAGGTTAATATCTAAATTTATTTTATCAAAGTACCTATTTTTTCTCCAGTTATTGCCTTTTTAATACTACCTTTTTCTAGAATTGAAAATGCAATAATTGGTAGATTGTTTTCCATACACATTGTGATAGATGTTGTATCCATTGCTTTTAATTTTTTTGAGATAACATCCATATATGTTAAAGTATCAAACTTAACTGCAGAAGGATTTATCTTTGGATCTGAATCGTAAATTCCATCTACATTTTTTGCAAGCAATAAGGCGTCCGCATTAATCTCGCATGCTCTGAGTGCTGCACCTGTATCTGTTGAAAAATATGGATTACCAGTACCACAAGAAAATATAACTATTCTTCCTTTTTCTAAATGTCTAAGTGCTTTCCTTAGTATATATGGCTCTGCAACTTTTGTAATCGTCAATGCCGTTTGAACTCTAGTTTGCTCTCCTAAACGCTCAAAACATTCTTGTAGTGCCAAACCATTCATTACTGTTGCAAGCATTCCCATATGGTCTGCTGTTGTTCTATTCATTCTCTCATCTGCTTGTCTGCCACGCCAAAAGTTTCCACCACCAATTACGATACCTACTTCCACCCCAAGTTTTTTAACTTCGATAATTTCCGTACATATCTTTTCTAATTTTTCAGAATCAATACCTGTACCATTTGCAGTAGCAAGTGCTTCTCCCGACATTTTAATAATAACCCTTTTATATTTTGGTTTATCCATTTTCCCTCATAAAATAAAAGACGCTTTCGCGTCTCTTAAAAGTATTTATTTTTTCTTTTTTGATTTTGCCAGTCCTGCTTGCTCCATTACTTCAGCAGCGAAATCGTCAACTCTCTTTTCAAGGCCTTCGCCCATTTCATAGCGAACAAATCTTCTAACTGAAATCTTTTCACCAATCTTTGCAGTTGCTTCTGTTACAAGTTGTTGAATAGTCTTTGAAGGATCAATTATATAATCTTGTTCTAAAAGACATACTTCTTTATAATACTTGCTTATTCTTCCTTCCACCATTTTTTCAATAATTGGTAATGGCTTTGGTTTTGCTTCATTTAATGCTTGTTGTTTTAATATCTTTTTCTCTTCTTCAACATTTGCTGCTGGAACTTCTTCCTTTGTAACGTACTTAGGATTTGAAGCTGCAATATGCATTGCGATATTGTGTGCTAATTCCTTGAAAGCATCTCCCATAGCAACGAAGTCTGTCTCACAGTTGATTTCTAACAAAACACCAATTTTCCCATTGAAGTGAACATAACTTTCAACAAGACCCATTGATGCAATTCTTCCTTGTTTTTTTGCTGCTGATGCCATTCCTTTTTCTCTTAAGAAAGTAATTGCCTTTTCCATATCACCATTAGATGCTTCTAATGCTTTTTTACAATCCATCATTCCTACGCCAGTTCTTTGACGTAAATCCATAACATCTTTACTTGTAAATGCCATTTTTACTCTCCTTATTTCTTATTTGATTTTTTTAATTTTTGTTGTTCTTTTTCTTTGATTGCTCTTGTTAATGCATCTTCTTCTTTTTTAACTTCAACAACTTCTTCTACTCTTACCTCTGGAGCAACTTCTTCGTTTTCAACAACTTCTTCTGTTGCTGAAACTGGTGGAACATATGACTCACCTTGTTTTGCTTCTAAGACTGCATTTGCAATTGTACCTGCAAACAATTGAATTGAACGAATAGCGTCGTCATTACCTGGGATTACAACATCAACCAAATCAGGATCACAGTTTGTATCAACAACACCAACAATTGGTATCCCTAATTTTTTTGCTTCACTGATTGCTATATCTTCATTCTTTAAATCAACAACGAATAAGCATCCAGGAAGTGATCTCATATTTTTAATACCGCCAAGGTTGTTCTCTAACTTATCTCTTGTTGCCTTAAGTTGTAAAACTTCTTTCTTTGGTAATAAATCGAAATCTCCAAGAATTTCCATTTGATTGATTTTGTTTAATCTTTCAATTCTTGTACGAATTGTCTTAAAGTTTGTTAATGTTCCCCCCAACCATCTTTTGTTGATATAGAACATTCCACAACGTTCTGCTTCTTCTTTAATTGCGTCTTGTGCTTGTTTTTTTGTACCTACAAAAAGAATACTCTTGCCTTGTAATGCGATGTTCTTAACAAACTCATATGCATTCTCAACGCATTCTACACATGACTCTAAGTTGATAATATGTATTCCGTTACGATGACCATAAATGTACTTTGCCATCTTTGGATTCCATTTATCCTTTTGATGTCCAAAATGAACACCTGCTTCTAACAAATCTTTCATTGAAATTACTGACATAATAAAAAAAACTCCTATTGTTTATTTTTTACAAATTTACTTCTTCACCTTAAAAAACTTAACAACAACTAAGGCTCAGCAAATCTGCTAAATTCGTATTAAATCTTACACTAAAATAAGAATAACTGCAAAAAAAATGAGACTAAAATCGAACTTTTTTATAAGTTAAAAGAATTACTCTTCCTCTTCTTCCATTTCGTCTAGAATATCTAGATCACTTTGAAACATTTTGAATAACTCTTCGACATCCTTCTCATCGTCAACCATCTCATATTCAGTAGATGTTTCTAATTCATTAGATTTTGAATTTTTGCTCTTTTGAAGTGAAACATTAACTTCTTTAGCAAAATACAACATTGCTTGTTCATCGTCTGATCCTAACTCTACCATCCCAATATGTCTTGCATTTTTATAGAATACTTCCCAAATTACTTCAAATGCTTTTTCTTCACCTGTCTCTACATTTTGAAATGAAATTATTTCTTGTATTTCATCTTCACAACCGCAGTCATGCCCACAGCCACAACCACAATCGCACTCATCATGATGATGTTCATGTTGCTTATGCTCTTTATTATCTTTCTTATTTGCCATACTACACCTCTTATATTTTTTCTAAATAAGATTGCAGTATTATCGTTGCAGCAACCTTATCAATAACTTGTTTTCTTTTATCCCTTCGCACATTGGCAGAGATAAGGGTTTTTTCAGCACTAACAGTAGTTAAACGTTCATCTTGATATACGACCTTTATACCACTTACTCTTTGAAGTTCATCTCCAAAGGTCTTTACTTTTTCTACCATTGGACCAAAAGTGCCATCCATATTTATTGGTAATCCAAGTACTATCGTATCACATCCTTCCCTTTTCGCATAATCAGCAAAGTATTGAATATCAGTTTCTGGATCTTTTCTTTTATATGTTTCTCTAGGATTTGCAGTGATATTGAGTAAATCACTTATCGCTACTCCTATTCTTGCGTCTCCCAAATCCAATGCTAATTTTCTCAATTTCCCCTCTCTTTTTTTCTTTTGATAATTTCTTTTTCAAATCCAACATCTTTGGGGAAATAGAATTTCTCGTTTTCAATTTCTTTAGGTAGATATTGCTGTTTTACAAATCCATTAGGGTAATTGTGTGGATATAGGTATTCTTGTCCCTTCCCGAATTTATTTAAATTATCTCTCAAATGAAATGGTACTTCTTCTTTCTTTATATTTTTTACTGCCTCTTGTGCCTTCTCTAAAGCCATGCATACGGTATTTGACTTCGGGGCTTCAGATATATATATAATTGCTTCTGCTAATGGAATCATTGCTTCCGGTAACCCAACCTTCTCTAATGCTTTCATAGCCGAAACCGCAATTGTTAATGCATATGGATCAGCCATTCCGACATCTTCAGAAGCATGTATAATTATTCGTCTTGCAATTAGTAAAGGATCACAACCGCCTTCTATCATCCTTACAGCCCAATACAATGCGGCATCTGAAGATGAGCCCCTCATGCTTTTTATAAAGGCTGAAATCATGTCATAGTACATGCTTTCATTCATTTCATAACTTCTATCAGAAACTAATCTTTTTATACTTTCTAAATCAATTTTTATTTTGCCATCTTTGTCACAGTTGCAATAACTGACGGCAAGTTCTAGATAATTAAATAGTTTTCTCAAATCACCATTTGCAATATTAATTAGCCCTTCACGTGCGTCATTATCAAGTTTTATTGGTGTTTTACCAAGTCCTCTTTCTTCATCTTTTAAAACAACATCAATTGCTTTATTCATCTCCTCTACTGAAATACGCTCAAACTTAAAAACTTTACAACGAGACAATAAAGCCCTTGTCAAATTCGCATATGGGTTTTCTGTTGTAGAGCCAATAAATGTTATCCAACCTTCCTCGATTGCTTGTAGGATGCAATCTGATTGTGCTTTGTTCCAACGATGACATTCATCCAACAAAAAATATGTCTTACGATTATACATTTGGGCATATTCTTTCGCTTTTTTAATTACTTCTTTTGCTTCTGCAACTCCAGATGAAACTGCATTTAATTGAAAAAATTCAGCCCTATCATCTTTGGCTATTATCTTTGCTATTGAGGTTTTACCAACTCCAGGAGGTCCATATAAAATAATACTTGGTACTTTACATTCTTTAATTAGTTTATATAACAGAGAACCCTTCCCAAGCACATCAGATTGCCCCAAAAACTCATCAATGTTTCTAGGTCTCATTCTGTCTGCTAGCGGGGCATAAGTCTTATTACTATTGCTTGCAGAAAATAAATCAATCACAATCTAAATCCAACAACATTTACATTAATTGCACTGACTGGTAACCCAACGTACTGTTCAATCGCAAAACGGATTTCACTCTCAACTGAATTCCTAACGGCATTAACATTTACACCTACTTTCAAAACGACATCTACTTCTATGTTTAGACTATTATCTTGATACTTAATCTTTGTACCACGTAACAGTCTACGCAATTGCCAATCACCAAACTTGTTGTGGCTTCGTGAAAAAGTCCAAACACCATATACTTCAGATGCTGCTTGAGTAACTATTACTTTTATTGTCTCATTTTTAATATAGATTTTTCCGTATTTATTTGTTGTATTTAACATTTATCTCCGTTGAAGTCATTTTAACACATTAGTATTTTTCATAAAAGAAATACATATACAGAATGCTAATTAATTCAATTGGAGCTGATAGGGGGAATTGAACCCCCACTCCCTACCTTACCAAGGTAGTGCTTTACCTTTAAGCCATATCAGCAAATTACAAATTAAAATTGAATGTATTTGGGTTTGTTAATATACTCAATAACAATATTGAAAGTCCCCAACCTATTGCCGATGAAATAAGCATGGACTTCCCTAACTCACGTCTTTCACTTTCAAATAAGAATACTATTCCTACAATTAAACCTACAATTGGAATAAAGAATGCCAAAATACACATAAGAATTCGTTCTGCTTTACTAGAGCGATTAATTGGCTCATATTGCTGTTTTGCTCCAAAAATAACATTTTGTTGTGTTTCTGTTTCTGGAATATTAATAGACAAAAAAGAATCATATTCCGATTCTTTTTCTACAGGAATTTTATTTTCATTATCCTTGTTATCGTTAAGCAAAAACTATTTATTTAAACCAGCAAGTTGTACAATGCAATATACGATTGCACCTAACATAACTCCGCCGAAAATTGCACTAGTAATTAAAAATCTGAATGGATTTTTCTTTCTTTTCTTTTTTTCTTGCTCTGGTGGTGTAACTGTTACGTTTGGATCCATATTGTCCTCCTAAATAACTGAATATAATATAAAGAATAAGGCTGTTCCTATTCCCAACATTACTAATAAATGTAAAATAACTAATACGATAGAATATCCGTTTTTACTAGACATCTTCTTCAACATGTCAGCAAATGATGCGTCATCTTCATAATCTTGAACACCAAAATCTAATGAAGGTAACCGTGAACCATCCATTGGAAATAACTGATCTGTATTAAGAACCAATCCCTTATCATTAGGAACTGTTCCTTGTGGCATCTGTGTCATATCTGGAACTGGTTGATCTTGTTGCACTTGTTGTTGATCAATTTCTTGAGTTATATCGCTATACTCTTCAAATAAATTGTCATTGATTTGATTTTCATCCATACTTCTATCTCCTATTGCTTTCTTTAAATGCAATACTTGTAATTATTATAACGTCAAAACCCTTTTATTCCTATGTTGAATTTTAATAAAAATGATATTCCATTGAATAACATCTTTAACCCCTTTATAACCATCGCTTTTGAGCAATTTCCCCCACTCATATTGCACCCAAAATTAAAAATTGATTAGTTCTCCGACAACATCTACTATCTTCTCAATTATGTCTTTTGGCAATGCAGAATACTCATTTACTTCACATAATTCGGCACAACGTCCCAAAATATATGAACCTATAACTCCTGCTTCAAATATAGGAACACCTATTGCTAATAACCCACAAATAATCCCAGATAGGATATCTCCGCTCCCTCCTTTGGCAAGTTTTGCATTTCCTGTCTGATTTATGTACTCCTCTTTTCCATCGGTTACGTATGAATTATGCCCCTTTAAAATAACTACACAGTTGTGCTTATCAGCGAATTCTCTTGCGTTCTCTTTTGTGCCATCATTGCCTGTTAGCCTTTGAAATTCTCTATCATTAGGTGTGAGTATAGCTCTGTTTTTTAAATTAAAATTTAATGTATCCGTAATTGCATCGGCATCAATAACCATATTTGCTGTTGTCTTATCTAATACATATTCAATGAAGTTGATTGAATTTGCTTTGTTAATACCCATGCCAATAGCAATTGAATTAACGCCATACGTTATTTTTTTATTAACCCGATTTGAAAACTTTATATTTCCAAATTTCGTAGGTAATTTAATAACTCCCGAATATTCCACATAGTTCAGGGCATATTTTGCCAATACTCCGGGTAAGGCAATAAAGGATATCCCTGTACCAACTAACATAGTTGCGGTGGTTTGAGAAAGAAGTTTTTCAAGTGCTAGACAAGAAAATTTTGGTGCTCCAACATACTTGTATGAACCTCCAATAATTAGAGAACGACCATAATCAAGTTTAGATGTATTATCATCTCGCTTTTTAAAATATTTTTGTGCTAACTCTTTAATTTCCAAAGACTTCATCAAATGCTACTTTTGCGATGTCGTATGAAATTCCTTTTGTTGCTAGATGAGCGAATATTTTCTGTTTGTCTTCTTCGGTTAAGTGTCTAATTCTGACATACTTTTCTAAAATTTCTGTTGCACTTTCTATTTGCATTTCATCAGTAAGTTGATCCATTAATGCAAACTTAACGACATCTGAATCAACTTTTTTATCAAATATTAATTTTTGTTTTAAAAGGTTTTTGCCATATCTTTTATAATTATATGAAATATACATTTTGGCGTATTCTTCATCGTTAATATAATTGTATTTTTTGCAAAAAGATACAGCCTCATCTACCTCCTCATCTGTGTAATATTTATCATGCAATTTTGCACGTAATTCGTGTTCAGATCTTGGAGAAATATTTAATAACTTTAGTGCTGCATCTTTTGCTGTTTTCATTAATTAATTGATTCTACCCAATTAAATGTGTCTTTCTCTTTCCCATATTGAATGCCTGTTAAAGTATTGAATAGCCATTGTGTTGTTTTTCCCATTTCTCCATTGTTTATGACCATTTCTACACCGTTGTACGAAATCAATCCAACAGGTGAAATTACTGCAGCTGTACCAGTTCCAAAGCATTCTTGCAATTTACCTTTTTTATATGCTTTTACTATTTCTGCAATTGGTACTTTTCTCTCTTCCGCTTTTGTATCGCCAGCATTGATAATCTTGATTACGCTGTCTCTTGTTATCCCAGGTAGAATTGTGCCATCAAGTTCTGGTGTTACAACTTTTCCATCAATCACGAAGAAGATATTCATTGCACCAACTTCTTCAACATACTTCTTTTCTTCACCATCTAACCAAAGTACTTGATCATATCCGATTTGTTTTGCTTTCTCTCCAGCAAGCAACGAACATGCATAGTTTCCCATGCATTTTGCTTCACCTGTTCCGCCTTGGCATGCTCTTGTGAGTTTTTCTTCAACAATTAGTTTTGTTGGTTTTAATCCATTTTTGTAATATGAACCTACTGGTGAAAGAATTATACAGAATGTGTATTTCTTTGATGGATGAACGCCTAAGAAGTTTTCACTACCAAACATAAAAGGTCTAATATATAATGCAGTTCCTTCATTAGTTGGAATCCACTCTTGTTCAATTTCAATTAATTTTTTTAAGCCCTCAAGAGCTTTAAACTCATCAAATGTACGCATACAAAGACGTTTTGCACTATTATTCATTCTTTTAAAATTATCTAGAGGTCTAAACATTGTGATTTTGCCTTCTTTATTTTTATATGCTTTCAACCCTTCAAATATGCCTTGACCATAATGTAAGGAACAACAAGCAGGTGATATTGATAAATCGTCAAATGCTCTAATTTCCATTTCACCCCAACCATTTTCTTCGTCGTATTCCCAAATCAACATGTGATCAGTAAAATATTTACCAAATCCCAAATTAGAGAAATCAGGTTTTTCTTTGCGTGTCTTTACTAAATTTAATTTCATATTCACCTCACAAACTTATATATGTATTTTCACTTTTTACTATCTTAATTTTTGATGCTGTTATCTCTTTAATTTTAGATACAACTTCATCATACTCATTTTGTTTTATATAGCAATCAATATTTATATCCTCAGAATATTCGATATTCTCGAATTTGCCATGTTCTTTAATGACATTTTGTACCTTTTCAAAATTATCATAACTCAGTGTAATTTTCGTCTTAGTACATAAATATTTTGTTGCTTTAGTTGCCGATGTAAGTCCTTGAACAGCATTATTATTATACGCAGTTACTAGACCATTTGCACCTAATTTTATCCCACCAAAATACCTTACGACGCACACTAATGTATTAACAATTCCACTACTTTGAATCGCCGAAAGTATCGGTTTTCCAGCAGTTCCTTGAGGTTCGCCATCATCAGAACATTTACACTTTTTACCTTCATTAACAACATACGCATATGTGCAATGTGTGGCTTTGCTATGACTTTTCCGAATTTCTTTTATTTTGTTTTCAACTGTATTTTCTACAGCCTCCCCTATTACATAGGTTATAAACTTTGATTTTTTAACTTCATTATTAAAAATATATTCTCCATCTACATAGGTATAACTAATCACTAAATTTTACCTTAAATATGTTCTTTTTCCCTTTCTTCAAAATGAACCCTTTTTTCTTCTGTGCATCCGTAACTACATACATAGGGTCTGTAACTACAACATCATCAATTGAAACTCCGCCACCTAGTATAAGACGTTTTGCTTCTCCATTAGACTTTAATTTTGCAATTTCTGCTAATATTTCAGCAATCCCACTAAATTTATTTGAGATGATAGATTCTGGCATATTTTTGCTGTCTCCACTGAAAGTGGCATGTACTTGATCTATTACTGCATCTGCTTTTTCTTGTCCGTGTACTAATTTGGTGAGTTCATATGCAAGTCTTTCCTTTGCTTTGTTCATTCTTTCGTCATTGTATTTAGTCAACTCTGTGATTTCATCTAAACATAAAAATGTCAAATATCTAAACACTTTTTCAACATCTTCATCCGGGATATTTCTCCAATATTGGAAGAATTCAAATGGTGTGGTTTTATTCTCATCTAACCAAACTGCTCCCTTAGCAGTTTTCCCCATCTTAATTCCTTCTGAAGTGGTTAGAAGTGAGAAAGTTATTGCAAACGCTTCGCCTCCTTCCTTTCTTCTTATTAGATCGGCACCTGCAAGAATATTGCTCCACTGATCATCGCCACCGCATTGAAGCACACAGCCATATTTTTTGTATAAGACTAAGAAATCATACGCCTGCATCAACATGTAATTAAATTCTAGGAAACTAAGACCTTTTTCCATTCTTGTCTTGAAACACTCAGCAGTTAACATTCTATTAACTGAAAATTGTGTTCCTATTTCTCTTAAAAAATCAACGTAGTTTAAATCTAACAACCAATCTGCATTATCTACAATTATTGCTGCATTATTGCCTTTATCAAAATTTATAAATCTAGCCATCTGTTTTTTGAAGCAACTAACATTATGGGCAATCGTTTCCCTAGTCATCATTGAACGCATATCAGTTCTCCCAGATGGATCTCCAACCATTCCAGTACCGCCACCAACTAATATAATTGGTTTATGCCCTGCTTCTTGCAATCTCTTTGCAACTATCAATTGCATGAAGTGCCCAACATGTAAACTGTCTGCCGTTGGATCAAATCCAATATAGAATGCCTGACTTTTTTCATCTAATTTTTTCTTTAATTCGTCCTCAAAAACCACTTGTTTAACTAATCCACGTTCACGCAACTCATCAATTATATTCATTTCATTCTCCTTCGTACATATTATTGTTTGTCGCTTTTAATACTCTATTCATAATGGACTCTTCAATCCCATTACCTTTAAGCCTTTGCACTATTATATACTCATACTTTTTTTCTGCATAGCGTAAGGCAGAATATATATTTCTCATATAGTCTTTTGCATCTTCTCCTAATGAATATGTATTTGCATCTTCACATTTATAAAGAAATTCTTTTAAACCCAAAATAACTGCATTCTTGTTTTTAGCATACACTGCCATGGCATCTTTCGGAGTCGCTACGAGTATTGAATCAACATTAGGTGAATAGTGCTTATATTTCATTCCAGGTGCTTTGGCAACTTTAACTTTTCCTTTGAAATCTTTAACATGCCCCAATACACTTTCAATCATTTCTTTTGTTACTGCCCCAGGCCTAAGTATTGTTGGTATATCTGAAGTTAAATCTAGAATTGTTGACTCAATTCCGCATGTGCATTCTCCACCATCTAGTATGTATTTGATTTTTCCATTTAAATCATCTAATACGTGTTTTGCTGTAGTTGGTGAAATGTGTTTTGAAACATTGGCAGATGGTGCTGCGATTGGGTTTGAATACTTAATTAATTTACGTGCAATATCATTGTTTGGCATTCGTATTCCTACGGTATTACCATTTGCAGTTACCATATCTGGAATGTTTGCATTTTTCTTTAAAACTAATGTTAAAGGACCAGGCATATATCGTTCAGCAAGTTCGTATGCAAGTTTTGGAATTTCTGTTGCTACTTTCTCTATTTCTTCTAAATTACTAATATGCACTATTAATGGATTATCTTGTGGTCTGCCTTTTGCTATAAAGATTTTCTTTACAGCATTTTCATTAAATGCATCAGCACCCAATCCATATACTGTTTCTGTTGGGAATCCTACTAATTCTCCATTTTTGATCTCTTCTGAACAAATTAAGATATTTTCTTCAGTCGGCTGTATAATTTGTGTCATCTCACCTCATGTAAAATATATACGACCTTGTTATCTCCCTGTGCTACATATTCAAAAACAAAAACTTTATTAGGATTTGTGAGAAGTCTATATAGGATTGTTCCTCTATCAAATGTTGCTTCTCTAACTACACTTTCCTTTTCATTTTGAATTAGACGTTTTACGCCATATTTCCCATCCTTACTATACATATATATGTTTTGCTCATATATTTTTTGATTATTACTGGTTTTAGCAACATCGTGCAAAATATCATTTTCTGTATCACGATGTTTAAATTCAATTATTCCTTGTTTAGACATTAATGCATACTTGTCCCCAACTTTCGGTTTAACAAGTGCAAAGTCTCCCCTAAACATTTCAATTTCCTTTATATTCTGATACTGATCTTTGAATCCATCAAAAACTTTTCGACCTCCGTATGTAAAAACTACATATTTAATTTCGTCTGATCCTTCTTCGTGTGCTCTACAAACTATCATTCCGTTATTAGCAATTGCGCTTACATATACGTATTCTTTATTTTCAAAAATGAGTTTCCCTTTTTTATTCATGACTCTTAAATAATATGGCTGGGTTGGTACGTATATAATGTCATCAACACAATCTAACAATAGGTCGTTCAAAGTACCCTCTGCCGATTTTTGAATAAAGTCCAACTTCAATCCTTTATCGCCAGTTAAACTCAATACAATTTCAAACTTATAGTTAATGACGATTTGATCTACTGTTGGGGCTTTTGGATTGCTTGCGTTAATTACCATTTTGCAGAAACTATATCCGTCCTTTAAGGCACGGCTAACATCTACGCCTTCTAAGTTATATGTGTACTTGTTGTATATTTGTCCGTAGAAATATTTTGTTGAGTTATCTTTTACGCTGTTCGTATTTGCATCATAAAAGAATGAACTCATTTGCCTATATTTGTTCTCTTTTAAAACAATGTTGTGTTTATCTTTTGTGCCCTCATATGAATATTCAATATAGAATTGACCAAGCCCTAAATATGACAATTTCTGTTCATAGTCTTTATTTGAAGCACCCTTCATATATTTTACTAGTTCTTTGTTTAGTATAAAGTTCCAAATCGTATGTCCTTTGACTTCCTTTTTTTCGGTTTCCTTAACAATTGCATACTGATTATCAACAATGCTTACATTATTCACTACATTGCTAGGATTTGCGATTTTACCTATAAGGCGACCTCTACTTGAAACATCTCCTGTTGTACTTGGAGCGAACATTTTCGCCTCATTATCTTTTGCATTTTTTAAATAAGCACTTGAAACAACGAAAGTGTTAGTGTCTGCAATTTTGATTATATCTTCTAAACTCTTCTTGCTATTGCTTATTGCGTCTTGATCAAAATGGGCTTTGCTTAATACAACTTGGCCTTTCATGTTATACACCGAAACAAGTTTATCTTCTCCTAATATTGCAATATATCCATGCTTTACAAAAACTTTTTTAGGTCTTAAATCTTCATCTAAAATTAATTTATTGGGTTCTTTTGCAGAAACTACATTCAACACATTCTCACTAACTACTGTATTTGTTGCACTATTTGTTACCCTAACTTTTTCTAATATAAAGACATCCTCTTTTTCTATATATCCACTCTGCCCATCATCACTTTCATATATTTTGTAATTGTCTGGAAGACTCGTTATTGTTGCTAATTTATTGAATTCTTTTGAACTTGTTCTTGCATGAAATATATCTGAAACATTTTTAGGTTTTTTGTTACAACCTAATAGTGTTAATGAAAATACTAATATAACTAAAGCAAATACTAATCTACGAAAAGTTTTCATTATTTATCCCTATACTTGTTTTTATAAAATTTCATTCCGATATAATGATATATTATTTCTTCTAATAATAATATACCTTGCCTTTTTACTTGAGCATCGGCTTCTTCGCCTAATAAGTACTTTTTTATTTTATCTGCAATCACTATTGTTTGACTTGAATTGGCACAATTCTCGCATACAATACCACTATCAATATCGTATCCAATTATTTCAGTATTTTTACCACAACATGAACATTTGATAAAACTATTGTCAAAACCATTCCTTTTTAGAACACATAAAAGGAAATCTCGTTGTGCATCAAGAGGGTCAATATCGCTATATGTAAGTTTGACCAATATGTCAATTACATCGTCAAACAGCCCTACTTCGCTACTTTTTTGGTTAATTTTGGCAAAGTTTTCTAAAATATAGCATCCTATATAGTACTTTTCTACATCTTCAGTTAACTGTGTAAAGCCTTCAATTTGTATACACTCTTTTATGGTATTTGAACGTCCGCACAACATATATTTCCCAACATTGAAAATTGATGCAGCATATTTCAATTTTGCGTCATGCTTCTTTACTGATTTAGCAGTTGCTAATATATTCCCTTCTCCTCTAGTTAAGAGTCGTACTATAGCATCATTATCTTTATATGTTATTGAATTTCCAACAATTGCTACTGTTTTAATTTCTTCCATCAGTCATTTAAATCCTTAATGTTGTAATTTAACTCTTTTAGCATAAATGCGTTGTCTCTCCAGTTCTCCTTAATCTTGACGTACAGCGTTAAGAAAACTTTTTTATCTACAAGTTTTTCAATATCCTTCCTTGCTTGGGTTGCTATTTCTTTTAGCATTAATCCACCTTTCCCAATGATCATGCTTTTGTGCGATTTTCTCTCGCAAATGATATCAATATTAATGTCATACATATCTTTCTTTTTGTTGTATTCAAAAGTGTTTATCTCAACACCGATACCATATGGCAACTCTTTATTTAACAAATACAATGCTTTTTCACGGATGATTTCTGTAACCATAAAACGTATTGAACTATCTGTATACATATCGTCTGGATATATCTTTTCTTCTTCATTGAGGAAAGGGATTAACAGTTCTAACAATCTATCTATATTCTCTTTTTTCTTAGCTGAGATTGGCACTACTCCATTAACATTTTGATATTGATTCAGTTGTTCTAGAATTTTAAATAGTGTCTCTTTCGTTATTGAGTCAATTTTATTCACACAAACTAGCATCGGCGTTTTATTATCATGGTTTCCTATGAATGTTTTATCTTGTTCTTGCAACCCTTTAGTTCCATCAATTATGTATACAACGCCTTCCACATCTGTCATTCCTTTGTTCACAGATGTCATCATATATTCCCCAAGTTTGTTGTGTGGTTTAAAAATTCCAGGTGTATCAATTAATGCAATCTGATACTCTGGGCGATTGATTATCCCTATTACTTTATTCCTTGTTGTCTGAGGTCTATACGAAACAATTGAAACCTTTTCACCTACAAGTGCATTTACTAAAGTTGATTTGCCTGCATTTGCTGGACCTACTATACAAATGTATCCGAATTTCATTATCTCTTTAACCCTACTTTATTCATTATTTCATCTTGAATTTTAAACATAACTTTCATGTCTTCTTCCTCTATATGATCATATCCTAATAGATGCAAGAGACTATGACAAAATAGAAAACCTAATTCTCTTTCTATGCTATGTCCATATTCTTCCGCTTGTCTTTTTGCTACTTCTTCACAAATTAACACACTACCTAATGGCACTTTTCTTCCGTTAAAATCATATGGCTGAAAGTCTTTTTTTTGTTTTGGCAAGTCTATCTTTTCAAATGACGGCATACTCAAAACATCTGTTACTTTGTCGATATTCCTAAGTGCCTTATTTTGTTCTTGAATCGTTCTTTCATCGACTATACTTAAATCTATTTCAAAAAAATTCCTCTGTTTGTGAAAGTTAAAAATTTCTTTTTCAATCTTCTGAAATATTTTTTTAAGTTTTTTATCTAAAGTATCTGATATGATCATTATCTTTTAACCGCATATGATATTCTCTTATGAATAATGCTAGGTATGATATCAAAGATTGTTTTCTTAATGATATTTAATTCTCCAAGAGTTATTGGCGATTCATCAAATTGTCCCAAGTCTATTTTGGCTTGTACTAGTGAATCAATTTTTTCTTTTATTTCATTTTGAGACTTTGGTTCAAATGATCTGAAAGTTGCCTCTATTGTATCTGCGATCATAATGATTACGCTAATCTTTGTTTGTGGCAAAGTTCCAGTATATCTGTATTTATCTTTAGAAAGTTCTTTATCTTCTGTTAAGTTATTTGCAACATTATAGAAATATCCTACTGGCGTTGTTCCGTGATGTTCAACACATATGTTTGCAATCTCTTTAGGTAACCTATTTTTTTCAGCAAGCATCTTTCCAAAAACTGTATGTGCTGTGATTATATTTGCACTAACTTCTGGAATTAAGTCATCATGCGGATTTTTATCCGTTTGGTTCTCTGTGAAGAACAATGGGGCTTTCAATTTACCAATGTCGTGATAGTATGCTGCACAACGTGCCATAGAACCACTCTCTCCTATTGCTATTGCACAGTATTCAGCAATTGTTCCTACCGCCAATGAATGGTTGAAAGTACCTGGAGCTTCGTTTGCAAGTCTCTTTAAAAGGTCATTGTTTAGATTACACAATTCTCTCAACCTGAAATCGTTTGTGAGGTTCAACATCAGTTCTAGTAAGGCACTGATTGGAGACATTAATAAAATCCCGCCTATATTTAAAGAGAATCCCCACAATATGTTGAAAGCAATTTCTTTGCCAGTTGCTGCTGTTAGCAATGAAGCGAATACTATAAACACAACTGAAATAAATGAAATCAATAACGATTTGAGAAGGAAGACTCCTCTATTCAAGTCAACTGAAGCAAAATTCAAAACTATTAATGCTGTACCTACGTTTGCTAATACTGGTAATATAACGCCTAAATTTTTTGTCGTAGCATAATGAATAATTAAAATTGCTGCTAATGAAATTGTGTTTATAAATGCCAATCTCTTTGTCATTAAAACATACACTGTTAGAGTTAGAAAAATTAATGGTATTGCAAAAGCGTTTTTAGTAGTTAGGAATGCTGAAACTATAAACACCGCGACTATCATGAAAATAAGTAAAAGGTTATTAACCACTCTATCTCTAAATATCTTTATCTGTTTATATGAGAGTAAGAAATTCAAAATATATATTGAGAAGTAAATAACTATCTTCCCAAATAATTGTGGCAGTTTTTCCTTAGTAAACTCTTTAAAAATCGTAGTATCAGTTGATGTCTGAGCACTTACTATTATTATCAAAAATATAGATACAAATATAGGTGCTAAACAAATTCCAAGGACAGTGAAAAATTGTTTCAAATTGCTTGTATATGCCTTTTTGATTGTTTTGCTATTTAATGGTCTAACTTTATTTTCTTTCTTTTGGTTTTGATCCATTAATATTCTAAATCTCCATTACTCGTGTCGTTGTCTTCTTTGTTATCAACATTGAAGTCGCTATTCTCTTCCTTTATTAATGTGCTAGGTTGTATCTCTGCTGTAGCGAGTCCTTCACTAAACGCTGTCAAATTACCATTCCAAATCATGTCAATGTCTTTTTGCTGACCATTTCTGTTCTTCTTGACTTGCAATATGATTTGCGACTCATGTGCCGTCTCGTCATATTGTGATGGCTTATAAATAAACATTACAACGTCAGCATCTTGCTCTATTGCACCAGAGTCTCTCAAGTCGCTCAATCTATGAGAATGGTCTTTAATCCCACGTGCATCAGAGGCTCTTGAAACTTGTGATAAGAGCAAAATAGGAACATCAAACTTTCTAGCCAACACCTTTAGTTTCCTTGTGATATCACTTACTTCTTCGTTTTTAGATTTTGTCGACTTCTCCGAATTCATAAGTTGTAGATAGTCAATAACAATTAAATCTAGACCCACATCTCTTTTTAATTTTTGACATTTTGTCTGTACATCAAGTGGCGTTAAAACTGCTGTATCATCAAAATATACTTTTTTAATTTTTTTATTATCTTCGGTTAAGCCGATATAGTTACGTTTAAAGTCTTTAATTAAATTAATCTGAGAAACTCCAAGTCCCTTTTCTTTACCCATTGCAGAAAGTGGCAATTCTAATGAATATGACAACATTCTTTTCATTAAAAGGCTTGCACTCATTTCAAGAGAAAACATTGCAACTACCTTGTCTTTATAATCTCTTACGATATTAGAAATTATATTTAACGCAAAAGCCGTTTTACCAACACTAGGACGCGCAGCAACTAAGATCAATTCGCCTTTATTTAAGCCCTTAATTGTGGCATCTAATCCGCTAAATCCTGTATTTATGCCTTTTTTATGTTCTCCTCTTTGATTGTCAATAATTTCTGTAAATGTTTGATTAAATACTGTTTCAGCATCAACCATACTCTTTGTATCGGTCTTCTCTGTTAATTCGTTAATCTCTTTTATTGCTTCTTCAAGGCCTTCGTCGGCATCAGTTGCTGTGTTACCTATTGTAACCACCTTTTGACCTGCTTCAATCAAAGAACGCAACAAATATTTTTCTCTTACAATCTTATATCTATCTTCAATATTCTCTAATGTGGATGAAATTGAACATATGTCGTTTAAATAGTCATCTGTTAACTCAACAGGTACTTTCCCTAACTTTTTGATACTATCTAACAGTAAAACATAGTCTGGCGTTTTGCCTATTGACAATAACCTTTTATACACAGTGAAAATTATTTGATGTGGTTTATAATAAAAATAATTAGGAGTTAATTTTGAGACAACTTCTCTAGTATCATCAGGGAAACCCAAAATATCTGAAAGTAGTAACTTTTCCGCCTGAATATCTACTGGGATTTGTGGTACATTTGTGTTTGCCATGTTTTAACTCCTTACAACTTTTAATTATATAATACAATATAATATAATTAACACTAAATATGGTTCAAAAATGTAAAAAAGAAATTTTAATATATACGCTCCTCGCATTCGTTTCGTTATGTTGTCTTATTTCGATAATTTACACAATATATTTGCCTTCTGTCTTTAAGACAGCACGAATATTTCTTCTTATGGCTGGAATTACATTGATATTCGTTGGTTTAATACTAATACTGACACGCCTATTATTACCTAACGAAAACACACGAAAATATCTTTTATATGCAAGTTTTGCGGTGATTATTGCGTCTTTAATCTTTGCTCTTGCATTTGCTATCCCATATACCAAATCAAAGCGTACTAGTCTTTATCTTCAAAATAAGAAAGGTTTAACCATTGAAAATACTAACTTTCACAACAAATACAATTACTACATTTACGCTCAAAAAGTAACTCAAGAAATACCAATACAAGATAGATTGATTATTAATAAATCACATACACATAAGAAAATTAAAGTTGTTAGGAAATCACCTACAGTTAAAGTTGGGAAAGAACTTGTCCCACAAAATTTAAACACAATTACCCTACTAACTTATGAACGTTACGAGAATGAAAACAAATTTATATTTACGGATAACGTACTAGATATACAACACACGCCTGAACCAAAAATCAATGGTATACATAAATTAATGCTACCTAGCATCTTCAGTCAACACAAAGAAAAAGGCGAAATTATTATACTTGTTCCACCTAATGTACAAGTTTCCTATATTTAAGAATTAATTTAAATTATCCGCTATTTTATTTATAAACTCTTCTGAATCTAATTCGTGTATTTCAACCCCATCAAGGCTAAACATTCCTGCTAAGTCCTTTGTCATATAACCGCTTTCAATTGTCTTTATTGTTGATGATTCAAGTTTGTTTGCAAACTCTTCAAGTTTTTTGTTCCCATCTAATTCTGCACGTTTTTTCAACGCTCCACTCCAAGCAAATATTGTTGCTACAGAGTTTGTTGATGTACTTTCACCCTTTAGAAATTTTTGATAATGTCTCGTAACTGTACCGTGTGCTGCTTCATATTCAAATGCACCTTGTGGCGAGACTAAGACTGAAGTCATCATTGCTAACGATCCAAATGCTGTGGCAATCATATCGCTCATGACATCCCCATCGTAATTTTTTAAAGCCCAAATGAATCCACCTTTAGATCTCATTACTCTCGCTACTGCATCATCAATTAGTGTGTAGAAGTATTCAATTCCTGCTACTTCAAATTTTTCTTTATATTCATCTTGATAAATGTTGTTAAAAATATCTTTAAATCTGTGGTCATATATCTTTGATATAGTGTCCTTTGTTGAAAACCATAAAGACTGCTTTTGACTTAGTGCAAACTCAAAACAACTTCTTGCAAAACTCTTGATGCTCTTATCAGTATTATGAATTGCTTGGACTATTCCCTTACCTTGGAACTTGAATATTACTTGCTCTTGATTGTCTGTTTTCAGTACGGCTGTCGTGTCTTCAGTTAAGAGTTCTACCCCCTTATACACATCTCCATACGCATGTCTTGCAACAATGATAGGTTTTTCCCATGTTGGAACAAGTGGTTTGATTCCTTTAACTATTACTGGGGCTCTGAAAACAGTTCCATCCATAATTGCACGAATTGTTGCGTTTGGACTTGCCCACATCTTCTTTAGATTGTATTCTTCAAGCCTTTGTTTGTTAGGTGTAATTGTTGCACACTTAACCCCTACCTTGTACTTTAAAATTGCATTTGCAGCATCTGTTGTTACTTGGTCATTAGTTGTGTCTCTATTTTCTAGAGATAAGTCATAATATTCTGACTTTAAATCAATAAAAGGGAAAATTAATTTTTCTTTTATCATACCCCATAGAACTCTTGTCATCTCATCGCCGTCAATCTCTACAATAGGGTTTTTCATTTTTATTTTCATAGTGTCCTCTCTGAAAGTGATATCTATATTATAGCCTAATTTATGCTCAAAAACATGCAAATTGCGTCTTCACCATTTGGGTAGTATTTTCTACGCACCGTGTACTCTTTAAATCCTAGTTGCGTATATAGTGCCCTAGCACCTACATTTTTTTCTGAAACTTCAAGAAAAATTTTCTCAATACCACGTCCTTTCAACTCATTTAAAAGATATTCAAATAATTGGGTTGCTATCCCCTGTTCCCTAAAATCTCGTGCTACTGCTATTGACAACAGTTCAGTGTTATCACTTACTTTAAAATTACAATGCAAAAAACCTACCAGTTTCTTTTCACACTTCGCAATCAAAAATATTTGGCTTAAGTCTGCAAATATATCATTTAAATTATTTGTATTTATATATGGTTCTCTCAAGTCTTCTGCGTTAAGATTGATAACGCCTTGAATTGTTCCTGTATCGCTTTTAACAATTCTACTTATTTCTATCATGCATTCTCTCTGCTTGTGATTCTCTTACATATAGAGGCCTATATGTCTTGCTAAAGATTTCATCTTTAATTTTATTATTAACAACGTTTGCCAAATTTTTAACGTAATCAATATCATTTCTATTAATACTTCTTTCTTCCACAATGCCCACTTCGTTAAAGTATACCTTTTCAACCTTTCCCTTCTCGACATTTGCAACGTACATATTACCTCTGCCCGCTTCGATTTCAACTTTACCAGTATATTGATATCCAACTATTTCAAATGCACTTACCTCAACTCTCTTTATATTAGATGCAAATGAAAGCCCCAATGCGGTTGCTATGCCAATTCTTATACCTGTGAATGACCCTGGACCAACTACTACGGCGATGCACTCTATATCTTTAATCGTCATTGATTTCTCACGCAAAATTTCATCTACTGTGCTTAGTAACTTTTTCTGATGGTTTAACTTGTCAAGATTAATTACCTTGAAAAGTTCTGACTTTCCATCCATAACCCCTACAATTAATGTTTCAAATGTTGTATCAATTACTAGCGTCTTCATTTTAAAATCTCAATTTTTCTAAACTTATTAAAAAATACTTTTTCAATATTTACCCAATGCATGTCTCCAATTAGATTATCAAACTTATTCCATTCGATAAAGGTTATAGTATCTTTTAATCCTATTTCTTCTCTAATACCAACTTCCTGCAATTCATCCTCAGCTTCAAGTCTATACATATCTATGTGATTAATTTTGAATTTACCTTCATATACGTTTTGAATTGTGAATGTTGGGCTTGTAACGTAATCATTAACTCCTAACGCCTCACAGACGTATTTTACAAATGTAGTCTTCCCAGCCCCTAATTCTCCATTCAGAATTACAATTTCCCCACCATTAAGTGAATTGGCAAAACTATTTGCCACACGTTGCAACCCCTTTAAATTATATACATTATACTTACTCAAATTTTCATGACCTTTTTTATGTTCTACTTCAAACAAATTCAATGAACTTGTGAATTTAAATATAACATAACCTAATACACCATTTAATAAAGATCTAAACAAATTGAATGGTAAAACGCCACCTAAGACAATTAGTTTCTTAATATCGCTTGCCTTTACATTTTTATTTAAATTTTTTGGCAACATGGCAACTAACTTTTTAGCATCGCCTTTATAGAATACCCTTACGTACATTGGAATGAGTAAATAATAATTCAACAGTGAAGCAATTAGCGATGAGAAAATTATTCCAACAAAAATCGCAAGTATTGCTCCACCTAAATTCCTTTTAACTCTATATATGCTTGCTATTGAGATAACTAAAACTATGCCAATAACGAAATCTGCTAATTCTCCAACGTATAGGGTATTTGTAAGAGGCAACTTTAATAAACATCGTACAAGGGCTATAACCATTCCAGGAACAGCACCTAGTTGAAATGTCGCAAGTATTAAAGGCACATCTGCTAGATTTAATTTCAAGAATCCAGGAAAGAATGGTAATGGAATTCTAATTAGATATAAAATGTATGCTAATGCTGTATATAAAGCAATATAACTTAATTTATAAAGAGATTTCGGCATATTTACCCCAATCTCCAAAGCAACTTCTTTCATCCAGACTTTACTGTTGGCTTAGGAATTTAACCTAATCTGCTTTCGCTCGTGGGCTATACCACCAGTTGGGAATTACACCCTGCCCTGAAGTATTTTCATTTTATAACCAAAGGAATTATTTTACAAATAAAACAACCCATTCATAATCAACCTTATTTAAAAGATTTATTTTCTTACGCCAACTAAATCAAGTTGGAACAACTCTATTCTTCCATACATGATGCTATTAATATTCTTAAATGTTGCATCTCTAATAACTTGTTTATTTGTATCGTCTAAATTATTTGCCAATCTGTTTCCGATTATGTTATCGAAAATTTCTCTTGCTTTTGCGTCATGCTTTGAAATGTCATATTCTTCAAAAATTAAGAAATTATCGTCCCTAGCATCTTTAGAATTGAATGTAGCAATTCTTTGAATTACTGATAAATCGCTTTTATCTTTAAAATATGACTTAATTGTTGCCTTTTTAGATTTTAGTTTTAACTTTAATGTGAATGCAAGATCCTTTGGTAACTCAATTGGAATGATTTTATTTTCTTTTAACCCTTCAATAAATTTTTGAAATTTATCTGTTAAGAAGTATTCTTTACCATCAACTTTTAAGCCAATCATTTTTTCAAGTTTCATGAATGCTTCGGCACGTCCTTTAACTGTATCCCACTTTAGACCTGGAACATATCTATCAAACAATTCATTTGCGAATGTCTTAGCGAACTTAGCAATTGTGAAGTCATGGAAGAAATAATTATTTCCCAACATCTTCTTTGCTTGATCTTCTAGTGTCTCTGGTGCTGCTAATACGCTATTCAAAAATTCTACATTTGGATAAAATGTGGTTGTTAATTCATTTGATTTTGTAAATTTTGCAATACCACTATCTTTAATTCTCTTTCCATCATTGTTATAGAATACTTTGTTTAAAACGTCACGAAATGGTTCAATCATTGCTTGACCGTCTTGAGTAGATCTATATTCCATTCTTGAATATTCAAGAAATTCATACTGAGTTAATAAACCAGTTTTCTTTACACACCCTACTGCCAATATTGAAGAGAAACTTAATAATAAAACTACTAATGTTGTTAATATTGTCTTTTTTTTCATCGTTTTCACCTCTAATAATTCTTTGGCAATTTAGGTACTTTGCCCTTAATTTCTGCGAAGTATATCCTACTCGCATCTGAAAGTGATGCTGCCTTGTTTATTTTTTTGCTTACTTTTGTATCTCTTCCATACAATCTTGCATATTGATTAGTTAATATTTTTTTATATTTTTTCAATGATGCCTTATATTCTTTTGCACTTATAATTCCTTCCTTACGTAATGTTTCTTGAGTCAATACAAACAATTGTGAATGTCCTTCATTACTTGGATGAACATAATCAGGAAAGATTAAATCTTTGAATCTTGACTCATCATCTCCAACAAGTTTATTAAAATGCTCTTGTGGATCAATTGTCATAAAATCACTTTTACCTTTTATTTCATTTTCAAGAGGAAGGAATAAGATTCTAATCATCTCTGCTGTAATTTTTCTGAGGTACGCTCTTCCTTCCTTAGTATCAAAATCTAAGCCTTTTTTACTTTTAAGTGTTTCCTTTACTTCTTTAGATACTAAGTTAGTTCCTTCAATAATCGGATTGTATATCTTTTGGAAAATTACTTTTGAGTTTTTCTTCTTTAATTCAATAAGTTTCTCAACTAATTCTTTTGCATTCTTGCTTACGTTACCTTTCCAAAGGCTTGTTTTCTCTGTGTCTTCAGAAGTGTACATAATCTCATTAAATTTAGTTGATATTTCTGCAAGTTTATTTGATACGCTCTCGTTATCTGTTTTATCAGTGATTGCTTGTCCTAAACCTATTTTGCCTAGAGCCTCTGCTTCGATAAAGTTTTTTAGTATTTCGTTCATGTGTGGTCCAAGCAAATCGTTACCAAAAATAGAAACATGCATTAAATCCGCATCTTTTACTCTTTGAATATAGTTTCTACTATTTGGTACTTTATAAATTTCTCCATTTCTAGTATAACTAGGTAAATTACCATTAAGTAAATCAACCAAATGTCCTGATTCATGACCAGAAACTGCAGCATTATATACATTTATCTTGCTATTACATTGATCCAACAACCCATAATATCCGTAATTATACCTTTCTGTTATTGGTGATGGTCCTATTACTGATTCTGCAATAGAATCTCCCATTATCAACATGTTTTTGTTTTTAGATTTAGTACATGCACTTAATACCCCCATTACAAGTACTATAAGCAAAACAGAAACACTGAATAAAATTGATTTTCTTTTCATTTTCCCCACCTTAAAATTTATTCAAAAACCTTCATACTATTACAATTATTTTTCCACATATCCTCAATATTATACTCTTCTCTGGTAGCCTGATTCAAGATGTGAACCATTACGCCATTGTAATCCAATACTACCCAGTTTTTTTGATTTGAAATGCCGTTTACTGCATACAATCCGTAATTGTCTTTAACGGTTTTTTCTATAATATCTGCAAGAGCATTTGTGTGTTTATCGCCTAAGGATGTTGCTATAACAAAATAATCTGCTATATTTGTCTTTCCTGCTACATCTATAACGACAATATTCTCCGCCTTATTCTCAAGTAGTTCCTTACAAATAAACTTTCTTAAACGTATTACATCAAGGATATCCTTTCCGTAAATATAGTAATTAAATGCTTCTTCAGTATTCTTGTGCATCTTCTTATCAATATTTTTATCATATGTATATCTAAGAACATCAATAAAACCTTGTTGAAAATTCTTAAACGCTGTTTCCCTCAATTTAGGAATTGGCTCATAATCTCTATCGTATGAAACACTGTCTCCTAAATACACAATTTTCTCCAAATCATTCATGTCTGGTTTTGCTGTTGTATGGCATTCAATAGCATTTAATACATCTTTGTTTTTAACCTTATATACTTTCTTTGCCATTAATGCTCCACCATATTGATGTGCTACTTTAGGGAAATCGTCATATACCTCACCCATTGACGTCAAAAAGTCGGTATTTTGTTTTGCACAATCATGTAACAAAGCTGCTAAAAATACGTCGTGATATGGAACTTTAGAGAAATACTTTGCACGTAAATCCATACATGTAGCAACAACTGCCTTTGTATGTTCAAATAAGTCTTTTGTTTGAGTCTTTTTTAACTTTTTGATTGCTTCATTGTATTTATCAAACAATTTAGTCTCTTTTAGATATAACTTTTGATTTTTAGTTAAATCTTTTACGGAATTCTTTAAATACAAATTTGTTTTGATTGCCGTTGAAGATACTTCTTTGCCTTTATACTTTAGCAATCTCATTCTTGCATTATATTTTTTATTAAACATTCTGATATCAGAATTTGATACTTTATACCCTTCACGCTCTACAATAACTATCTCGTATGATTTAACTAAATTAGTGAAATCTATCCAGTTTCTTATGTTTAAAAAGCTGTCTGAGCCGATTAAAAAGACGATTTCGCCATATTTTTCACTTAATTCCTTTAAAACTTCGACTGAAGAATTTCCCTGTTCACGTTTTTTTTCGATGTTATCAATTTTTACTTTATATTTCGCATCAGCAAAGAGAATTTTTAACAGTTTTACTCTCTTTGAAAATGGTATTAAACTCTTTTCTTTATATCCTTGATTATATGTCGGACATATTACTAATTTCTCCGCTTTTGTTTCTTTCATAGCTGCTGTAGCCATTTTTAGATGTTCTTTGTGGCAAGGATCAAATGATCCGCCGAATACTAATGTTTTTTTTATCCCCTTCATATTACCTCTTCTTTAATCAATCCACTCGAATTCTGATTCACCTATAATGATTGTATCGCCTTCTTGCATTCCTTTTTTCTTTAACTCCGCTACTAGACCCTTGTCCTTAATTATTTTTTGGAATAAAGCGAAACTATCTTCTGATGAAATCGTTATAATTTTTTCTAAATATTTAACAAGACCCCCACTTATAAGATATACGTTATTTGCCAACACTTCAATACTGAACTCATTTGGATCATTCTTGTCATTCAATTTATAATCAACGACTGTTTTGCCTTTCTTTGGTATGTCTTTAATTGTATTTCTAATCGTTGATATCAATTCTTCAAGTCCCTTGTGTTCATATGACGAAATTTCAATTACTGGATGATTAATTTTCTTTTTTAAATCTTTTAACTGAGTTTTGTCGTACACCAAATCCGTTTTTGAAAATACAACTATTTGTGGAATCTTCAGCAATTCTTCTGAATACTTCTTTAACTCTTCATTTATTATTAAATAATCTTGATATGGGTCTCTTCCCTCAGATCCACTTGCATCAATTAAATGTACTAATGCCCTTACTCTTTCTATGTGCCTTAAGAAATAATGTCCCAATCCTAATCCATCACTTGCACCTTCTATTAGTCCTGGAATATCTGCAATTACAAATGAATCATTATATGATTCAACAACTCCAAGATTTGGATTAATTGTTGTGAAGTGATAATTGGCAATTTTTGGTTTTGCTGAAGTTAATACAGACAACAGTGTTGACTTCCCCACATTTGGAAAACCAATTAAGCCAACGTCAGCAATAGTCTTTAGTTCAAGTGTTAATTGAAATTCTTTTGTCTTTTCTCCTAGTTGTGAAAAGTTAGGTGCCTGCCTTCTAGAGTGTGCAAATCGTGCATTTCCTTTCCCACCTTCACCACCTTTTAAAGGGATGAACTCTTCACCATCCTCAAACATGTCAGCAATTATTTCGCCAGTTTCTGTTTCTTTAATTATCGTTCCTATAGGGACATAAATTTTCAAGTCTTCTCCTGATTTACCAGTTGAATTCTTTTTTGCACCATTTTCACCATCTTGGGCTCTGAAATGCTTTTTATATCTAAAATCAATTAATGTGTTTTTCTCTTCAGTAGCAACAAAGATAATATCTCCACCTTTACCACCATCGCCTCCATCAGGACCACCATTGGTTACATATTTTTCTCTATGAAATGAAACTGCACCATTTCCACCATTCCCTGCTTTGACATAAATTTTTACATAATCTAAATACATATTTCCCCTAACCTAAATCTTCTATAATTGTATTCCCTGCAAGTTTACCTGCACCCATTGCTAAAATAACGGTTGCTGCTCCAGTTTGAGCATCGCCCCCTGCATATACATTTTTTTTACTTGTTCTATGCTTTTCATCAGTGTATATTGTTCCGTTTTCATTAAACTTGATGTCGCTTGTTGTAGATTCCAAAATTGGGTTTGGTCGTGTTCCAAGGGCAACTATTACTTGATCACATTCAATTTCATACTCACTATTTGGTATTACAATCGGTTTTCTTCTACCGCTAGAATCAACATCTCCTAATTCCATTTTTATACACTTAATACCTTCAACTTTATCTTCACCAATTATTTCAATTGGGTTTGTCAAGAATTCAAATTCAATATCTTCAAGTTCTGCGTGTACAACTTCCTCAGCCCTTGCTGGCATTTCATTCTTTGTACGTCTATATATAACTGAAACATCTGCCCCTAGTCTCTTAGCAACACGTGCTGCGTCCATTGCTACGTTACCACCACCAACTACGACAACTTTGTTCCCTTTCAAGATTGGGGTAACTGAGGAATCTCTATATGCGTTCATCAAATTAACACGTGTTAAATATTCATTTGCTGAATATACACCATTTAAATTTTCACCTTTAATTCCTAAGAAAACTGGAAGCCCTGCACCGTTGCCTATAAAGACTGCACTATTTTCAGAAAGTAAATTGTCTACAGTAAGAGTTCTCCCAATTAATACATTTTTAACAAATTTTATTCCTAACTTTTTCGCTTCGTTCAATTCTCTATCAAGTAGACTCTTACTCAATCTAAATTCAGGAATTCCATAATTGAGAACTCCACCAAATTCATGTAGGGCTTCGTATACAGTAACGTCAAACCCATTTACAGCCAACTCGCAAGCACATGCTAGCCCAGCGGGTCCCGAACCTACTACTGCTACTTTTTTCCCATTCTTTTTTATTTCTTTAACTTTTATATCTTCGTGCTCATAAATCCAATCAGCAACAAATCTTTCAAGTAGACCAATAGCGACTGCTCCGCCAGATTTAATTCTTACGCAATATTTTTCACACTGATTTTCTTGAGGACATACACGTCCACAAATTGCTGGGAAGTTACTGTATTGTTTTATAACGTTGAATGCATTGAGAAAATTTCCTTCCTTAATTTCTTTAATGAATGTAGGGATATCAATTCCAACTGGGCATCCCATTACACATGGCTTTCTCTTACAATTTAGACATCTCTCAGCTTCTGCAATTGCTGTCTCTTTATCATAACCAAGCGCAACCTCATCAAAGGTTGTTGTGGCTAATTTAGGATCTAATAACTTTTGTTCGTGTCTGTTTTTCATTTATCTCTCAAATTGCATTTGTGCTCGTGTTCATTATATATTTTGCTTCGTTTAATTGCTTCATCAAAATTGATTAAGTGGCCATCAAATTCAGGGCCATCAATACATGCATATTTTATTTTGCTATCATATGAAAGTCGACAACTTCCACACATACCAGTCCCATCAACCATTATCGAATTCATACTAACAACAGTTTTAATCTTTTTCCCTCTTGTTGCATCGCATATGGTTTTCATCATTATCATAGGTCCAACTGCAAATACAGCATCATATGTGTTTTTATCTAGTACCCGTTTTAGTTCATCTACGGCATAACCTTTATTCCCATATGAACCGTCGTCAGTTACGATATATAAATTGTCAGCACACTTAGAAATCTCATCTTCATAAAAGATTAAATCCTTGGTTTTCGCTGCTAAAATTATGTCCACTTTTTTGCCTTCTGATTTCAACTTTATCGCTTGTGAATATATAACTGCTAAACCTATTCCACCTGACACCAATAGAAATTTATCACCAATTAATTCAGTATGATTTCCTAAAGGTCCAAGCAAATCAGACACTATATCTCCAACTCCCAAATTACAGATTTCTCTTGTTGAAAATCCAATATTTTGGACTAAGACACTAACTGACTTTTCCTCACGATTGTATTTAAAAATTGTTAAAGGTATCCTTTCGCTTTTATCATTTGCACGTATAATTACAAATTGTCCTGGTAGACAATTCTTAGATACTAAAGAAGAATGAATTTTGATTTCGATAATGTTGTCTGATATTTGTTGTTTGTATAAAATTTCATTCTCTTTCATTGCTTATTCCTATATTCGCATATGTTATTTAATTTGCACTCTTCACAATTCGGATTCTGAGATTTGCAAATATACCTACCTTGAAAAATTAAAAGATGATGCAGTTCACTCCAATCCTGTTTATCAAAAGATTTTTCAAGTCCTCTTTGTGTATCCTCAACTTTGCTTGTGTGAACAATTCCAAGTCTATTTGAAACTCTGTGCACATGTGTATCAACGGCAATTGCTGGCTCTTGATATGCAGTTGAAATTACTACATTTGCGGTCTTAATTCCTACTCCTGGCAACTTAACTAAATCCTTTACGGTTTTAGGTATTTCGCCCAATTCTACTACCTTTTTAGCCATTTCTTGGATGTTTTTTGCCTTAGACTTATAAAATCCGCATGAAAATATAAGTCTTTCTAGTTCAGTAATCGGCAAATTGGCTATTTCTGTTGCAGTTTTTGCTCGTTTAAACAATTCTTGCGTAACTATATTTACTCTCTTATCTGTACATCTTGCAGACAAAATTACGGCAACTAGTAACTCAAATACGCTACCGTAATTTAATTCACATTGTGCACCTGGATGCATTTCTCTTAGTTTAGAAAGTATTTCTTTATTTCTATTGTCCATTTACTTTATCTAGTGCATTCTGTAAAAAAGCAACATATCCAGCAACTACTTCTGATGGTTTAATTATTTGAACCTTCTCTTTTAATCCTACTAACCACGCATAGAATTGATCTGATAAATCTGTCTTAGCTGACATGACCGCATATTCATCCTCAACTGAATTAATCTTCATTGTTTGCCCAAATTTATCTATCATGGCATTTGTTATTGACTTGTGGAATCTCAAAAACACCCTTCTCTCATCTCCACCAAACATTGCAAATTGCTTGCTCAAATACTCGTCTAAATTGAAATTATTGATGTTATCATACAGTACAACAACATCTTCGCTGATACTTACTTCATGCATTCTATCAATTCTATAATTTGAAAGTTCTTTGTGGTTATCATCGTATCCAATCAAATAATACTTGTTATCGCTAAGCACCAACTTAACTGGATTTAAGATATACTTTTCGCCTTTTTTTCTGTATGTAATTGATAAATCGAATTCATAATCAAAGTACTTAAAAGATATTTTTTTGCGTTGAAATATGGCTTTATTAATTGCCACAATATTGCTATATAACTCATCATTCGTTGTTCGTGATAACAGTTCCTCACTACGTTGTGCAAGTTGATCTGACCACTCCTCACTTCCAAGTTTTGATATTTTATAAATTAGTTTTTTTGCTTTTTCTTGTGGCAAAAAGTTAGCAAATGAAACTGCATCAACTAGCAACTGCAATTCAGCAAGATTGAATGACATGCTGTCAATATAGTACATGTTTCTTTTCTTTTTAATTGTCTTTATGTCGTATCCGAAATCAACTAATTCTTCAATATCTTTGTATAATGTTTTCCTATCGCAACTTATTCCTAGAGACTCAAGTCTGCTCAAAATTTCTACTGAACTAATAGGGAAATCTTTGGAACTTTCTAACCTTAGAATTTCCAATATTTTTAGTAACTTAATTTTTTGAGCATGCATTTTCATTAAAATATAACGTCTCCTTCATAGATTGGATGTTTTTTACACATATCTATTACTTGTGCTCTAACTTCATCGAATACACTCTCTTTTTTATTGATAACAAGTTTGATTAATCTTGCTATCTCTTTCATATCGTTCTCTTTTAATCCACGTGTTGTAACGGCAGGAGTGCCAATTCTTACCCCACTTGTTACGAATGGTTTCTCAGGATCATTTGGTATTGAGTTTTTATTAACGGTAATATTTACCTCATCCAACATATGTTCTAATTCTTTTCCAGTTATTCCAGTTCCAATCAAGTTAAGCAACATCAAATGGTTATCAGTTCCTCCAGTAACCAATTTAAGTCCTTGCTTTAAAAATGCTTCACTAAGTGACTTTGCATTCTTAATTACTTGTTTTTGATATTCAACAAATTCTTTGCTTAATGCTTCTTTAAATGCAATTGCCTTTGCTGCTATAACATGCATTAAAGGTCCGCCCTGAGTCCCTGGAAAAATTGTTTTGTTAATTGTCTTAGCGATTTCTTCATTATTAGTTAAAATCAAACCGCCACGTGGTCCTCTTAAAGTCTTGTGTGTTGTTGATGTTACTATGTCTGCATACTCCATTGGTGATGGATGCAAGCCAGTTGCAACAAGTCCTGCAATGTGTGCAATGTCTACCATTAAATACGCACCAACTGCATCTGCAATTTCTTTGAATTTCTTAAAATCTAAAGTTCTAGGATATGCACTTGCTCCTGCAACAATTAGTTTTGGTTTGCACTTTTTTGCAATCTTCATTACTTCGTCGTAGTCTATGAATCCAGTTTCCTCATTAATGCCATATGGTATAACATTAAATAACTTGCCACTCATATTAACTTTTGAGCCATGTGTTAAGTGTCCCCCTGCTGGTAACGACATTCCCATAAAAGTATCGCCAGATTCTAAAACACTTAGATATCCTGCAAAATTAGCATTTGATCCACTATGTGGCTGTACATTGGCAAATTTTGCATTGAATAACTTCTTAGCACGTTCAATTGCAATCTCCTCTGCGTAATCTACAAATTGGCAACCGCCGTAATATCTTTTTCTTGGATATCCTTCTGCATATTTGTTTGTGTAAAATGATCCCATCGCCGCCATAACTCCTGGTGAAGCAATATTTTCACTAGCAATTAACTCTAGATTGTTTTGTTGTCTCTCCAACTCTTTTGCCATTGAATCAAACAATTCTGGGTCAACTTCTTTTATAATTTTTAAATCTATCATTTTATCCCTCCCAAAAAAGATACAAGATCTTTAACATTCTCTACGTTACCATTCACCATGTTCTTGACCTTATATCCCTTATTTTTTATCTCATCTTCGCCAATTATTATTAAGTATTTGCTTTGCACCTTATCTGCATGTTTAAGTTGAGCCTTTAAACTTCTTTCCATGATGTCATACTCAACGGACACCCCTACTTCTCTTAAATCTAAAACCAACTTCATTGCATAACTTCTACATTCAGCACTGTATGTTGCAATATATACATCTGGCTTATCATCAACTGCTTTTAATTTGTTAGTATTCTCCAACACCAACAAAAGTCTCTCAATACCTAACCCAAATCCTATGCCTGGGGTACTTTGACCGCCTAATTCTGCTATTAAGTTGTTATATCGTCCTCCACCACAAACTGTGCCTTGTGCTCCAATATCGTTAGAGGTAAATTCAAAAACAAACTTAGTATAGTAATCAAGCCCCCTAACTAACTTATTGTTTACAACGTACTTGATTCCGTTTTTATCCAACAACTCGCAAATACCTTTGAAATATGCCTTACAGTCATCGCAGAGGTAGTCTGTTATCTTTGGGGCTTCAGTTATTAATGAATTACATTTAGTCTCTTTACAATCGAAAATACGCAGTGGATTTGTATCTTTTCTTTTTTTGCACTGCTCGCATAAACAATCTTCTTTTGATGCTAAAAATTTCTTCAATTTTTCATTATATTTAGGTCTGCAATTCTCGCAACCAATACTGTTTACATTTAACGTCAAAGAATCCAAGCCAACTGTTCTCAAAAACTTATATGCAAACATCAAAACTTCAAAATCTGAATACACACTTGAACTACCAAATAACTCAACGCCAAATTGGTGATGTTCTCTTAGTCTACCATTTTGAGGCTTTTCATATCTGAATACTGGGGTTATATAAAATAACTTTAGAGGTGATGGTAACTGAGATAAGCCATTTTCAATATATGACCTTACAACCCCCGCTGTTCCTTCAGGTTTCAATGTAATGCTACGTTCACCCTTATCAATGAACGTATACATCTCTTTATTTACTACATCACTACTTTCACCCATGCCACGTGCGAACAGTTCTGTGGCCTCAAATGTTGGAGTTCTGATTTCTTTGAAATTATATAACTTGGCAAGTTCTCGTGCCGTACTTTCTACATAGTGCCACTTATATACATCTTGAGGCAGTATATCTTTTGTTCCTTTTTGAATTTTAATCATTACTGCCTTCTATAAAATATATTTAGATAAGTCTAATTCTCTCAACTCCTTTGAAAGATGCTTTTGTATATATTTCTTATCAATTACTACCTTTTTAGTCTTGTTATCATCTGCTTCAAACAAGATATCTTTCAAAATGCTTTCTGTAACTGCGTGTAACCTTCTAGCCCCCAAGTTTTCTGAGTTTTCATTTTCATAAAATGATATTCTTGCTATTTCTGTTATAGCATCATCTGCGAACTCAAGAGTCACTCCATCAACGCTTAGCAAAGCCTTATATTGCTTTAAAACAGCGTTATCTGGCTCTGTTAATATTCTTACAAAATCTTCCTCAGATAAATTGCTCAACTCAACTCTAATTGGAAATCTACCTTGCAACTCTGGAATTAAGTCCTCAACTCTTGAGAGATGGAAAGCACCTGCTGCGATAAATAAGATATAGTCTGTCTTAATTGCTCCATACTTTGTTTGTACTGTGCTCCCTTCAACAATTGGAAGGATATCTCTTTGAACACCTTCTCTAGAAACCTCATGTTGTCCACTGTTTACGTTTTTACTTGCTACTTTATCAATTTCATCAATAAAGACCACGCCATCTTGTTCTGCTCTTAGAAGTGCCTCGCTTTGAATCATGTCCTTGTCCAACATCTTATCTGCTTCAGAAGCAACTAGAGTTTCCATTGCTTGTTTTACAGTTAACTTCTTCTTTTTAGGTTTTTCATTTGCACCGAAAATACTACCTAGAACTGCTCCAAATTCAACTTGATCTGTTTGTCCGCCAAGTGTTGAAACTTGCAAAGGCTTAGGTTGTTCTGTTACTTCAACTTCGACAATGAAGTTATCTAATCTTCCAGCAAGAATTTCAGACGCAATTTCTTCTCTCATTTGAGCATCTGATTTGTCATTGCTTCCTGATTTTTTTCTCATTTCTAGAATTTCAGCTGTTATTTTACGAACTGCTCTTTCTTTTGCCTTAGGATTAACTTCCTTGAGTTTTTCACTCTTTACAAGTGCTAATGAAGCCTCAACAAGGTCTCTGATAATACTTTCAACATCTCTACCTACATATCCAACTTCAGTGAATTTTGTTGCTTCAACTTTGACAAAAGGTGCTTTAACAATCTTTGCCAACCTACGTGCAATTTCTGTTTTACCTACCCCTGTAGGCCCTTTCATTATTATGTTTTTTGGTGTGATTTCTTCTTTTATTTCTTCAGGCAACTTTGCTCTTCTGTATCTATTTCGCAATGCAATTGCAACTGCTTTTTTTGCTTCATGTTGTCCTATAATATATCTATCTAATTCATGAACAATTTGTTTTGGTGTTAGTTCATCCATATTTTACCTCTCAAAATTTAACGTTATTTTAATGATATAACAAGTCTTTGAATAAATAAAGCAAAAAAGTACTGTCTTAAAAGAAAGACAGTACTTGCAAATCTTTTGTTGTTTTTTGATTAACGATTTAAACTTACTTGATACTCTTTTAGAGTCTTCATGTACTCAGCAGTTTTAGTATATTGGTCTATTGAGAACAATGTGTTCATATCATTTAGCAATTGTTTTTGAGTTGCTGTGATGTTTTTAGGGTGTTCAACAATAACTGTTGCTAACAGGTCTCCTCTACCGCCTAGAACCTTTCCTGGAATTCCTTGTCCCTTAATTCTTAACACATCACCGTTCTTTGTATTTTCTGGTACATCCAATATATCCATCCCATTTAAAACTGGAACTGGTACTTTTGTTCCAATACAAGCACCTATGAAGGATACTGGGACTTCTATTAAAAGGTTATGACCTTCAATTGTGAAGAATCTGTGTTTTTCAACATTGACTTCTAAGATTAAGTCCCCATTCTTTCCGCCATTCTTTCCATAGTTACCTTGTCCAGCGAATGTTATTTTTGTGCCAGATACAACTCCTGCTGGTATCTTTGCTTTGATTACTGCAATAGTCTCAACTAACTTATTTCCGCCACATTTTGGACATGTTGAAACTTTAATTGTTCCTATACCATTACATGTAGGGCAAATAATTGTTGATTGAGAGAATAACGTAGTCTTTGGAACGATCTTTTTCCCTTTACATTGTGGGCATAATGTTGGTTGTCCACCTGGTATAAAGCCTGTTCCATTACATGATTTACATTCTCTCAAACATTTAACTTTTAAAGGCTTAGTTGTTCCTAGACATGCCTCATCGAATGTAAGTGTTACACTTGTACGGATATCGCTTCCATCTACTGGTTTTGCTGCAGGTTCTGCTTTTGGTTTTTGTGCTGTGCTTGCACTCGCACTTGCTGTACTTGTTTTTCTTGTTGCAGTTGCCGATGCTGTTGCACTTGATTGAGGTCTTGTTTGTGCTTGAGGCTCTGGTCTTGCCGCTGGTCTTAAACCTAAACTCTCATCATATTTTGCTTTCTTTTCTGGATTTGACAAAATAACGTATGCATTTGTCATTTGTGTAAAGACTGCCTGTGCCTTTTGCTTTTGAATTTCAGGAGCATTCGAGAATAAATCTGGATGATATTTTTTAGCCAACTGCCTATATGCAGTCTTTATTTGGTCATCTGTAGCTGTTTTGCTTACGCCTAACATTTCATAATGTGTCTTAGCCATCTTTACCTACCTTTACTTGTGCAGGACGAATTAACGTCTCTTCTAATAAATATCCTTTTGAAACAACTTCTACTACATATCCAGGTTTTCCTTCAACCTGCAAAATTGCACTCATTAAATTAGGATCAAACTTTGCACCCTCAGTTTCTACTTCCTTCAATCCAAATTTCTTCAATGCATCAATTATTTGCGTCTCTAACATGGTAAACCCAATTAGAGCATCCTTATCTTTAATTTGATCTTTTGCGAATCCTATATTATCTAAAACAGGCAATAACTCAGCAACTACTTTAGACATACCTAGCATCTTCATTTCATTTGACAGATTTGCTGAACGTTTCTTGTAGTTATTAAAGTCATCTTGTATTCTCTTAGCAAATGCCTTTACTGTCTCCATTTCGCCTTCAGACGCTTCCAATGCCTTAACTAACTGTTCTGTTTTCCCTGAGTCTTCTTGTGCGGTTTCCTCTGTCGCTGTCGCCTTTCCACCCTTCTTAGAATTTGCTTCAGCCAACTTTGTCTTTAACTTTTCGCTGTTATCCTCACTCTTTTTAAGTTCAACATTTAGTTTTTTAAGTAGGTCTTCTTGCTCTTTCAATAACTTGTTTTTCTCTGCAAGAATGTCGTTACCTTCTTTAGTCATATTCTTTTTATATGTTGCGAAATCTTGTTTTAACTTAGCATCTTCCTCTGCTGCCTTTTGCAACTCAACTCTAAGTTTCTTCTCCATATCTGAAACCTTATTGTATTCAGTTTGAAGTCCGTTAAGTTTCATCTCTAGAACTTTGTAGTCTTTTTCTTTTTCTCTTGCAAATGCCGTTGCTTGTTGTTCTCTTTCAGAACTTGCTTGCAACTTTTGATTAACAAGGTTGTATTGTTCTTGTAACTTATTGGCAGTTGTCTGTACTTGTCTTAATTGTTCTTGCATTGAACGTAGCATCATGTTGGCTTGATTTAGTTTTTCTTTTGACTGAGGATCACCATTCGTTACCATTTGCTTAAGAGCCTCAACCGCCTTTGCTTCGTTTCTTCTACTTATTTCAAAATTTGCTCTTAAGTTATTAAATTGGTTTATTAGAACTTGCATTTGTTCTTTTTGCCAAAGTATATATCTAGCACGTTCATTGAATTGTTGCAAAAACTCCGATTGTGATCTTGGTTGTGGCATTTTGAGAACATCAAATGGTTGCTTAGCCATACTTTGAGACACTTGTTGTTGCATCGTTGGTTGCTGCTGTTGGATCTTTTGCTGTGGCATCACTTTCTGTTGGGTTACAGTCGCTTGTGGTTCTTGCCTTTTATCTATATTAGGAATTGGTTGCTTAATTGGAACTTTTTTAGGTGGCTCTTTTTCTGGAATAGCAACCATAGTTGGCACTTGCATGTCCACTAAATCATCTTCTAAGATTTCTGCAACTAAATATTCCGCCTCTTCCGCTGGCTCAGAATGCTTTTGTTCTAAATCATCAAGTTTAGCCTTTATTTCATCTATGCTTTTCTTTTCTTTAGTAGCCAAATTACTCTCCAAACAAATATTTGCTCAGTTTCTATACTTTCCCTATATCCGCCATTGCTATGTATAACAAGATATATGAAATCATACCACATTTACAAACAATTTTCTATCTTAAATTTTTCCCCAAGATTTGAGCCCATCCGCACCGAGAGCACCCAAAATCCTAAATCTCACCTTACTTTAGATTTTCAATTCATCATAATCATTTGACTTTCCCTACAAAAAAGAACACTTCATATAGCACTCTTCCCTGTATGACGGTTTCATTCTGTACATGTTTTAGTTCACTCTAACTGCAGGTCTCATACCTAATAACTGTATAGGAGTCCACCATGAGAAGTGCCCATCAGGATACAAAACCCACATTGAATTTCCATCTGCACAAGCCGTTGCTAATCTTGTAAACTGATATACATTACTTATCTGTGAATCTCCTTTTTGATAACTGTTGATTCCTCTTAAACTGCCATAGTGTTCATATAACAGCGTTCCATAATCTGTAATTCCATTATATTTCATTTTGCTACGAGGCACATTATTATTGTACCAGCCAACGTTATCATTAAATTCTATTACATCACGTCCGCTAATTTTTGGCATTACAACTAAGGCAACTCTCATTTTAACTTTAACAACCTTATCGAGATATTCTTTTAAATATGAACTAGCATAATTATTGCTACCATCCTCTGCATTCAATACAGAAACCTCAAGCGTCTTTTTTGTCCATTTTTGAGCATTGTTGGTTGGGAACTCGTCTAAATGTACATATTCATATTTATAGTATCTATATTGACCGCTTATATTAACTCTCTCATATTTTTCACCCTTGTAATATACAGTTGTTGTGTATATTGTTGAGTACTTAACATATTTTGAGAATGTTTCGTCGCCGTCACCTGAGACTTTAGGTTCACCACTTGGATAGTAGCGTGATTGTGGATAATATCCAATGTATCTATCTTTAGATTTATCAGTATAGTGTGCCCAAATCCTATACTGTTTCCCTTCCTCATTTATTGCGTGAGACGCATATCCGTTAAGAGTGATACCTTTGTGGGTTGAATCTAGATATAAGTCATTATTATTATCTGAAACCAATGGCTTCAAAGTATATGGACTTGTAGCAAATTTCTTATATGGTACGCTGATATTTATGGTGTCGTAATTTCTATATCCAGTGATTCCATCTGCTGAATATCTTAGATTGTCTCCCCTAATTCCTTGTAAATTTATTTCTACCTTTGCATCTGGTTTCTTTTGATATTTGACTTGTACGTCATATGTTTTACCTGATTCGGTGATTCTAATATTACCTGTATATCCAGTTTGGTTTACATAATCACTAATCTGTGATGTGTACATTGCTCCAGAATATTTAAGATCTTGTAATTCATATACATTTGTAGCAAACTTTCTAAATGGAATATTTACGGTTATATTATTTCCGCTGGCATATGCAACTATTCCATCGTGATCGTATCTTAGACTTGTTGCTGTTATACCATTCAACCCAATCTTAACTGTAGCCCCAGGTTTTACTCCATACTTAACCTTTGTATGATAAGTTTCGCCTGACTTATTAATTGTTGAATTACTCGTATAGCCATTTTGTTCAGCGTAATCTTGTATCTTGTTTGAATACAATAAACCACTATAAACAAGATTTTTCAAAGTGTATGGGAATTTTTGTTCATAAATCTTTAATCTTATTGTTGACCCACTTAATGCCCCATCAATACCATCGCTTTGGTATCTTAGATTTGTTGCTGTTAGTCCATCAACGTCTATGTTTACATAAGAATATCTCCACCTTGTTTTAAGTGTTAAAATAACGTTAGCAGTAACCTGATTTGAATTATTGAATAAATAACGTGTTGAACCGTTTTTCCATCCAACGAATGCATCATCAGTAGTGTCATCTACATATGGCTCTTCATTACCATCAAATATATATCCGTGCCTGTATGAAATTATTTTATTGTTGTTTGAAACTGACTGATGTCCTTTTAATTTATCTATCTTAACAGTTGCATCTGTATTCAATGTAACTGTGCGAATATTTCTAATCAAAATTACGTCAAGTCCTATATTAGGTACAGAAACATCAATTGGGGAATTAATTGCCAAATCAACACCGTTTCTCTTAAATTGTATATCATTACTGTTATAAATAGTTGTATTCATTTTACTTCTAATAAACTCAACCAATTCACTAGGCTTAATTTGTTCGCCATCTGTCTTTCTAATTCCAGCGATATAACTTTCTTGCATTCCTTCTGCTGTATTATCAAGCCCTGGTCCAGAAGTCTTCTGACCATATACTCTAAGCATAATAGGTACTTTTTGTGCTCTATTCCACATTGGATATAATACTTTTGTAGGCTGTGCAAAATCTTCGTCTCTATCAAAGACATGATTGATATGATCAAACTTTGGAGCATCTTCTGCATAGTTCTCTATATAGTTGATTCCTTGTTCTGAGAAATGCTTTAATGATGCAAATGTCTCACTATCCCAACCAGATTGACGATATGTAACTGATGTTGGAATTGGGGCCATCTTTGCACCAAAAATAACAGTTTGTTCTGCAATGCTTGATGGACTTGATCCAGTTGGCATACTAAATTGAACAGTTACTCTCTTTCTCTTCATCCTGTATGTAAATATATTCTTGTCTAATCTTAAATCAAATTCATCATCACCGTTTCCATCGTACGTGATTTGATTTGCTTCAGATACATATGGACGTTTGATAACATCACTAAGTTTTCTAGCAATTGCTGATCTATATTCATTTGGTATAACCTTACTTCCCAATTGTCCATCAAACGGGAGTTTATATTCTCCATCTAATGCAATATCATCTACTACATGTTCATAACTTCCGCCTGCAACTGTCTCAAACTGCATTCCAGCATATATTGGTACACCTTGAACTGCATGCCAACGTGCGTAAAATGTTACTGTTGCTCCAAATCTCTTATATTCTTCTTTATCAAATGAGATATTTGTTGGGTTAGTTGCCTCTGCACTTGCTGTATCAAGTTCACTGTATCCTCGAAAGAATGTCGGATACTTTACTCCACCAACAGTAACATCTAAACCTTGTGGTGAATATTCTTCATTAGATGATAATCCTCCACCTACATATACTGTTGTTGGTGATGGCATTCCTCTAACTTCGATTCCACTTCTCTTGTGTTCATTTCTTAAGTCAAAGTTTACACTTACTCTATATCTATTAAATGTAACTACAACTTCTATATCAAAGCCTTTATATTCTTGCTTAATTGATAACAGATACTTCCCACCTGTTTCTTTGATTTCACCAATATTCCCCATATCTTGTTCTGGATTTTCTAAATATAGATATGAATAATCAATACCTGATATGTAATCTGGTCTTGTAAATGGGGTTATATCTGCTTTCTTACTTGGATCTGTTTCACCTTTCTTAAAGTAATAGTCTCTTTCTCCATCAGCACCAAGTTCATATTCTGGTCCCTGAATGTATGAATTATGATTATGTGTTGTATATTTGCCATCAGTTCCTTGTGTTCTAACTAGTACGTGTACTTTTGTATATATCGCTTGTCCAAATATTGGAATCAATGTTATATCACGCCCAGTCATTATATATTCTGCACTTATAATATTCTCGTCGCTATCCTTTATATATTTAATCATTGCTGGTGATATTTCTTTCTTTACACCACCATCTAGATATCTCCAACCTAAGAACTTATCTCCTGGTTTACCAGTTGGAAGATTTAAAGTTATCTTGTGTAGATATCTAGCCTTCTTTGGGGCATCACTTGGCAACGATGCTGCTGTTCCCTTTTCGTATTTAATTTTGAATTCTTTTGGCTTATAGTCAATAATGATTTCAGTTCCTCTTTCGTAATTAATATCGCCACTCACTAAATTTGATACTTCCCCTGACTCCACCATTGTATCTTTAACTTTTGCTGTATATTTGTCTGCTTCATATACTGGGCTATCACCTAATAACTGAGATGGTGTTTTTATTTTCTCTATTTCTTCTTTAAGGTTGATTGGATGCAATCCACGATCTGTTACTTCTACTTCTTTTGAATACTCTTCATAATCTTGTATTACAAAATCAAGTTCGCCAAGTCCCTTCTTCTCATAATCTGATACTCCACCATTTTCTGCTAATTGTGCAACATTATCAGCAACTCCATTTTCAGTGTAGTTATAATTTAATTTGAATTTTATCTTACTTGTATATCTCTTAATAAATACTTCAAACTTATTCTTTTGTGTTTTACTTATTGTTATCTGAGTTGAATCATATACATCGTTATTAATCGCTTCAAAATTGAATACTCTTGTTAAATTGTTCCAAAGTACTGATTCTGCAGGGTCTTTGCCTAGTTCTGATTTAATTTTTTCTTGTAACTTTGTTTTTAAAACATTGTTATTAAATTCATATACAGAGTTATATTCTTTTTCAATTGTTTGTATGAAATTGTATGTCAATCTATATTTCAAATCTGCATTCCCATTAACTGTTTTATCTCCAGCCTTAGGGTCTGACAAATATGCTTTAACGTATAACTTTTGTTCTTGATGCCATACTGGGTATAGGTCAATTATCTTCTTATTGTCTACGTTGTCTTTATTTGTATATGTATCTAAGTCAAAGTATCCATTAACACAATATTCATTATATATTGGATTTACTGGCTTCCATCCTAGCAATGTGATTTTACCGATTTCATCTGTAGCGTCCGTAAACGTATGCGTTGTCCCTGGTTGATTTTTCCCTTGAAGTACATCAGAAATTTTATCATCATATTTTACTTGTACTTCTTTATCAAACTTCCTCGAGAACTCTTCACCTGTTAAGACACCTTCTCCGCTTTCTGACTCATGGAATTTTATAATGTTACGAGACCTTTTATATTTTACTTGAAATATCATTAGGTCATTTGTCTCATATGTTACGTCATCTATGTTTTCGTATTCTACGGCGGTTAGTTCATTTATTAGGTTTGGCATATTTTCAAATGTCTTATCAACAGCACCTTGCTTAAATCTTTTAATGATGCCATTTAAGTCATTAATTTTGCCTCCATTAATAAATGAATAGCCATCTACACCATGAACTAGTATTTTGCTATGCAATTGTTCGTATACATCGCTTGTACTTGTTTCTCTATAGTATTTCAAAACAAGTTTTCTTTTATCTGTAGATGTATCAGCAACGGCTTTGAATGTGATTATTCCATCATCACTTATTGCATCCTCGTTTAAGTCATATTGTGTCGACTCAAAAATTGAAGTACTAAACTTTCTATCTACCTTTCTGGTAACTTGCCAATAATCGAACAATCTACCACCATCAAGAGTAATTGGGTTGATTGTAACCTTATCCCTAAATTTGAAATCTAGTGTTGAAAGTCCAAGTCTTTCTTTTGATACAGTACGTCCTGTATCATCAACAAATTTAAATTGATATGTCTTTCTGTTATACCTAAAGATGGCTGTGTAGTTTGTACTTCCATCATCTAATATGTTTCCATCAGTCTTCTTAATTTGAGTTATTTTATCTGAAGTGTAGAATATTTCTGGTTTCTTTTCATATCCTTTTGAATTCTTATCCCAGCCCGCTTGGTCTAGCATTTTCAAACGTTTATCTCTTTGTTGTGAATATGCGTCATATGTCCTTGTTGAGATACTTTCCCCTTCTTTAGAATTGTGTGTAATCAATGATTTTTCTAGTCTTGCGAAATTCTCATCACTTGCGTATACGTTATCCGCAATCTCGAATTCATATTTTATATTGACGTTTACTTTTCTTCTTCCAGTATTTAAAAATGCATAAATGTATGTAGACTGATTAATTGGAATGTTCTCACCTTCACCTATCTTGTCATATGTTCCTTCATCAAAAGTATCTAATAAAGTAGGTGAATGCCCCCATTCTTTATAACTAGTTCCTGAGGCATTTTGGATTGTATAAGTACTTTCCTTATACAATTCAGTTTTAATTAATGTTTTCTTATCGTCCCTTACTTCAAATGTTAGTACTGGGTATGGTGATTTGTCAGTTGTGTTATTAATTAATTCAAGATACTTTGCTTGATCTATTGACTCTTTACGCTTGCTATCTTCTGCTAGATCAAAATCAAAGTTGCCTTTATTTTTTAAAATTGATTTGTACCCCCCCCCCATCTGAAATTGCGGCTACGTGGTACTTAGAAAAATCCAACTCTGGATTTGCTTCCTTTTGTGCACTTGTCATTGTGCTATATCTAAAATTATATGCTTTCTTTATATCATCAAATGATTGTTCTTTTTCTACTCTTGTTTTCAAAACAGAAGCAACTTCTTTGTCTCCATCTCTAACAAACATTAGATTTTTCCAATTAACTGTTATGGTGTATTCCTTTTTCTTCTTGTTAAATGTTCTCTTGATTTTACGTTGTAAAGTGATTTTTGTTTCAGTACTCTTTAAACTTAAGAAATTGCTCGTTCCTAATCCGTTACCACTGAAAGTATATTTTGAAAGCGACTTGTCGGAATCTTTGAATATATCCGAATAACTTAACCCAAGTTCCTTCCCTTCAGTATATTGATTCTTGTATATCTCTTGTACTGTTAAGTCATCAAACGCAGGATAGAAAATCTTCTGCTTCGCATCATACGTTCCATATCCATTTCTTACTTGTAAGTTTGGTCTTGTCCCTATTACCGCTGTTGTTATAACTAGAATAAGAGTCAATAACAGCAATGTAGACATCATCGCTGAGACAGCAACTTTATACATTTTTCTAGGAATAATTTTCATATTATCTCCTCTCTAGTCTTGCAAAGTACTTGTCCTCATTCCTTGCAAAACTCAATTTTTCTCCTCATATTCACGCAAGTCTATATACCTTTAGGTATTTTTTTTACTTGCATAATTACCATCATCTTAACATTTTAAGCCTCATAGATGAATATATTATATATTGTCCAGAATTTTACCTTTACCCCTCTACACAAGTTCGACTTCAAAAAATTTGCTAGCAGTCTAACAGCGAGAGTGCTAGTGCACCAAAAAAACAGATGTGAAATTGAATGGCAATTTGAGACTATTACGGAGTTTTTAATTTTATTCAGAATTATTTATCATCACTCCATTTTGATTATTACTTCTAATGATGATTGCTTGGGCTTAGTTCTTCTGGTAAATTCCTTTTTCCATATAGGATTCTTGAAATAATAACTTCCGATTCTTCTTCTCTAACTAAATAAAAAATCAAGAAATTATCACATGATGCAATATGCAAGCCTCTGTTTTTCCATGGTTCAGTATCCATCAAAGGATACCTCATAGGAAACTCATTAAGACTTTGTATAACTTTTTGAATTCTATCTATCTGCCCTTTTGCATTTTGAGGAGAGAATAGGCTGAAATTTATGTAAAAATAAATACCCCTTAAGTCGTCCTCTGCCTCCTAAGTAATAGTAACTAAATAACTCATATGCCAAATTCTACATTCAAAGATTTAAATACTTCATTTATTGGTCTGATTTTTCCTTCTAGTATATCTTTGTATCCTCTTCCTAATTCCATATTAAGTTCATCATTCGTCATAGAAGATATATATAGTGGCTTTCTATAATTTAATTTTGCATCAAAAGGAAGTCCTTGTTGCAAAACTACTTGCTTATAAAACATAGTAATTGCACTTGATGGCGGTAATCCTAAAGTATTTAATATTTTCTCAGCTTGTTCCTTTAATTCTGGATCTATTCGTGCATATAAATTCGATGTTTTAGCCATATAATCACCTCTCTCTTTGTAATAACTGTACAAAATTGCATTGGCATTTGTAAAAATTCGTCGTCTCCATCATCAAATTTTAATACGCCACAAAAAAATTATGAAAACATTAAAAGTTATTTAACCTAATCCAAGATCTCATAAAATGATGCAATTTAGTAATTCATTAAGACGGTGTCAACTTATTCGCTACTACGATTTTAGACTATCAAACCAACTACTTTATTATAACTGGACGCAAACCATAAACATTTTTACTAGTGTTCCAATCAATGTTCCCATTAAGTTGAATAGAATATGGATGATGAGATGTGTCTGAGTATCGAGTACTTAACCATGTGCAAAAAGGTGCAGTTTCCATCTTAATAATGTTAATTGTAATCTCATCTTTGACAGTTGTGGGCACACCAACCCACGAAAACCCCAGTAAAAC
>CAUSLO010000003.1:0-59344 GCA_963532875.1 uncultured Clostridia bacterium
ATTATGAGTTTATTGAGGTGCGAGAGGCGGGATGAAACCATTATTGGCGAAGCCAAAACTTACCAGATATAAACCTAACAGTGCGGCAAGTAGAGTAGGAATTGTTACTATAACACCAACCTTAATGAAGTCAAAAAACGATAGTTTAAAGTGTTTGTGCCTAATTGTGCTTCTCCACATAACGGCGTTCATGGCAGATACTGGAGTTAGCAAAGATCCTATATTTGACCCGATTACAGTTGCGAAAACGGTGAAGAATAAAATCTCCTTATTGTGAATTTGTGCAACTTGCATGATGTTTGTGAAGAATAGCGACATGGCGATATTGTTTAACAAGTTGGAAAAAATTACAGATAAAAACCCAGAAGAGAAAATTGTGTGTTTATTGTCTACAATCCCACTTAGAGAGTGCGTTATTTGTGCCTTTTCAAGAGCAAGAATAATTACAAACATTGAAAGTAAAAACGGAATTAAGTGCCAAGGCATACGACGCAAAGTTTTTCTAATTTTTTTCATGTTCTGATGTTCAGCGAGAAAACAAATTGTTCCCGCAACAAGAACAAAGAGGAACGACGCAAAAGTTACAGCCCACATAGGAATATGTGCGTATTGTGAAATTATAAGGAGGAATGTACATACAGAAATTCCTATAATTCCAATAACCAAAGCAGGCAGATTTTGAACTTTAACCACCATTGGGGTAAATGTCATAGGCTTTGTTAATTTTTTTCTGAACAACAAATACAAAATTGATAATGAAGTAGCGGCTGCGAAAATTGTAGGCAATGTCATAACTGCTAGGTATGGGACGAATTCAACCCCAAAACTTCTAGCAATGTAGTTGTTTGTAATATTCCCAACCAAAGAGAACATACTCCAAGTATTTGCGGATACAAATTCCAAAAACAGAAATGGTCTTGGATCAATATCTGCATTCCTTGCAAAATAGCAAATAAACGGAGTTAGAGTCAGAATTACTGTTGCATTGCTAGTTAATACTGTCAAGAAGGCTACTAAAAAATATAAAATAAAGAACATTTGTTTCTGCGTCATACCATGTCTTTTAAGTGCCTTAGAAGCGAGTAGCCTAAAGAATCCAGTTTGATCTAGGAATATTGACAAACCTGACATTGATATGAAAATAATTAATATTTTTAGCGGGCTAATGTTCTTTGCTGACATATCAATTAGACGACTAGCAAAAGCATTGAAATCAGTTGCTTTACTTGCAAGAAGAGCAACTGCACAAAAGAAAGGTATAATCCAATACAAGTGTATTTTGAATTTTTTTATTCTTACATTTAAATTTGCGACCATGCATATTACGGTGCTTATGCACGACAAAACCAGCATGGCTATAGCAAGTTGTTTCATATTCATTAAGTATTCTAAACTAAATATCAAAAATTATCAAGATTTTAAATTAATCGGGTTAGAATATCTATTTGTTAGGTGATAAATCCTTAAAATCACAATAAACAGAGGAAATTGGTACAAAATAGTTCTAAAGTTATTTGTAAATACAGCCGTGCTGTGTTAGAATACGTTAATCTTTGAGGAGATTTACCCAAGTGGTTGAAGGGGCTCCCCTGCTAAGGGAGTAGTACGGTAACACGTAGCTAGAGTTCAAATCTCTAAATCTCCGCCAACATAATTGCCGACTCAATGTCGGCTTTTATTTGATTTGTAAGTGCAAAATGTATGTGTTCCCCCTTTAAATATATATAAATATTAATAAAAATATATAAGTTTGACATTTAATAGGATAAAACTAGTTCAACCGGCAAAATTTTTCTAAATTTGGTATTTTTTTTTATGGTATACTTAAAAGTGTTTTATATGGAGGGAACATGTTAGCATTAAAAAATTTACAGAAGTCATATACACTAGGAAAGAATGAAGCAGTAAAAGTATTAAATGACATAAATATAGAATTTAGAGATAAAGAATTTGTATCTATTTTAGGACCAAGCGGATGTGGAAAGACAACACTGTTAAACATCATAGGCGGTTTAGATAAGGCAACAGGCGGAGACATAATTGTTGAAAACAAAAAAATTAAGGACTTTGATGCTGTTGAATTGGATACATATAGAAGTAAGCGAATAGGGTTTATCTTTCAATCATACAATCTAATCACGAATCTCAATATACTTCAAAACGTAGAACTTGCATTGACAATAGGCGGAGTATCACAAAGTGAAAGAAAGAAAAGGGCTATTGAGGCTTTAGAAAAAGTAGGGCTAAAGAAACATATTAGAAAGAACCCATTGCAGTTATCGGGTGGGCAAATGCAGAGAGTTGCAATAGCTCGTGCTCTTGTTAATGAACCAACAATTATTTTGGCGGATGAACCAACAGGAGCATTAGACTCTGAGTCTGGACTTCAAGTAATGGAAATATTAAAAGAAATTTCAAAAGCAAGATTGGTACTTATGGTTACTCACAATCCAGATCTTGCAAAAGAGTATAGCGACAGAATTATTGAACTAAAGGACGGTTCTGTTGTTAAAGATAGTAGTCCATACGATTCAAGCGAATCGGGAGCATCAAAACCAGACATCTCAAATAACAAACTAATCCTCTTGAGGGGCGAATTAAAGCATTCTTTATACAAGGCAAGAAAGAGAGTTATGAAGAGTGCTAGATTGAACGAGTATCTGTTCTCTGAAATTTGCAGATTAAGAGACGGAGAACTTCCAGAAAAATATAAGGGTAATGCAAAAGCGATTGAAAAATTGAAGACGTTATCAGAGAAAAAAAGCAAAGAAATTGACAAGGTATTTGAAATAGAACAACTAATACAAGATTCAGCAAATTTCAACATTCACAAAATAAACGAAATCAAATTCCAATATGTAGTAAGAGATAGTTTGAAAGAAAAACTTGGATTTAATAAAGGCGAAGCAAACGAGAAGGAAATATCCCAAAAAGTCCTATCTTTCCTAAAGAGGATTAAAATCAAGATATGTCGTGAGAACTTCATTGAAGAACAAGCAGCAGATAATTTATTAAAACTAAGAGAATTAGACAGAACTGGTAGCACAAAGATTGAACCACAAAACAGAGTAGCATTGAATAAATATCGTAAAATGCTAGATGAGTTAAGCGAATTAAAATTATATACCGATCGTATTGATACAATGACTCTAATTGAGTTACAAAGACTGGTAGGGAAATACAAAACAAGAAAATTCCAAAAGAAGACAAGATTAGGTAAGTGGCTAGAATCGCAGATTTCTTCAGATTATTCTTCAATGACAAGGATGACTGCTTTCAAGTTATCTATGAATAGTTTAAGAACAAAAAAACACAGAACAATCTCAACAGCAATAGCAGGAAGTATAGGTATCATAGGTGTAATCCTCGTACTAGGAATTTCTGCAGGTATGAAAACATACATAAAACGAACAGAAGAAGCATCATTGGCGAAATATCCACTTGAGATACAAAGAGAGAGTTTTGATTTTAACCGAATGGTTGAAATGTTCCAGCAAGCAAACGAAGATAAGAATTTACCAAAATGGCCTAAGAAAAAAGACATATTGGTTAATAAGCAAGTTAGCAAAATGATATCTGAAATTTTAGGCAACATAGATTTATTAAATTCAAAAGGCAACGACTTGGCATTTGCAACACAGCATTTGGCACAGCATTTTGCCAGGAATAAAGATGACGGATATCTAAAGAAAGAGTATGGCGTTGATTTTTCCGTTTTTGCAAAGAGAGGGGAAGGCGACGAAGAAAGGTATGAGAAGGTTCATCCATATACAGACGTAATGAAAAAATACTTAGGTATGTTGCCAAAAGATTATCAAAGCAGAATAGAGGCAAACACATCAACCATGTTCCAAGGATGGACAGAGAGCCCAGGTGTTGAATTGTTAAAAACACAGTACGAATTGGTTGACGGAAAATGGCCTACAGACATAGGAGATACAACATTAGTAACTGACGAAAAGAATCAAATTCCAGACTACGTACTAGCACAGTTAGGATTAATAGATGGAACAGATTTGATTCAAAAAGATGTAAGTAAATTGATGAGTAAGTTAAATCGCTCAGAAATTATGGGTAAAGAGTATGAAATAGTACCAAGGTATAAGTACTTTGAAGAAAAAGCAGGACAATTTGAAGAGAGAGATGAGGGATACTTTCATCCAGAGGAGAAAGCAGATTATGCCAGAACGAAAGAAAATGTATTGAAAAATAGTGAGAAAGTTAAGATGAAAATCACAGGAGTAATTCGTCCAAAAAAGAATACTGAGGCTACTTTATTATCATCAAACATTTTATATTCAAACAAGTTAATACCATACTTAATTAAAAGAGGTTTAGATCAAGAAGTTGTAAAAAGACAAATGAATGCACTTACAAGTTATTCTGATAATGAGTTTCAACTAAAAGCAAAGTTCACAAATAATACACTCAGCAAGATAGGGTTCACTCCTGAGGAAATAGAAAAAGGAAATATCGGATACAATACCAATGTTAAAAATGTAGGCAACGACAAAATGTATGAGCGCGTGCTAAGACAGTTAGGAGTTGCAGATCTGAACAATCCAAAGAATTTAAAAGCATATTTCACATCATATGCAGCAAAGGAAAGGTTTAAAGCAGAATTGAAGAAGATGGCAAATATGCCATTAAAAGAACATATAAGAAATTCAGAGACAAAATTTATAGACGGTTTTGGTGGAGAAGTAAAAGATAAAGCCAAAATAGTTTACATAGATTTCCTAGAACTCATTATGAAGTACATAAGGAGAATGGCTAATATTATCACATATGTTTTGGTTGGCTTCTCATCAATTTCATTGATTGTCTCTACGATAATGATTTCAATTATTGTATATACATCTGTCTTAGAGCGTAAAAAAGAAATAGGAATCTTGCGAAGTTTGGGAGCAAGAAAAAAAGATATATCACGACTGTTCAGTTCTGAATCATTCATGCTTGGATCAATATCAGGACTCATGGGTATTGCTGGTTCTCTAACTGTTTGGGGAATTCTGGAGGCAGTTATCCGCTTCAAATTCAAACTTATACAGCAGGGAGGACTCATTTCTATTAAATGGTATCACTGCGTAATTATGTTGGCGGTAAGTATTGTCTTAAGTATATTGGCAGGGTTGCTACCATCAGCCTTAGCAGCGAAACAAGATCCAGCAATAACTTTACGAACGCAATGATGATTAATTAATGTCCAAAAGGTTTGAAGTCGCTTCCTTGATTATGTAATAATTCGGAGGCGATTTTACTTTTTACGATGCCTCTCGTAATAGAGGAGAAACCATATTTCTTTCGTACCTTATCCAAGCCTTCTTCAAATATTTCTTGCTTGTTTTCAAATAGGGTTAATTGGTTGTACTGATTAGATTCAAGTTCCCCGACAGCAATAGATATGCTTCTAATAGGCATAGTAAAGTTGTAAAACGAGGATATAAGAGCGATGGCATTTTCTGCAATATCACTTGCCGAATATATTGGCAATGCATTTGCATTTTGTTTTTGAATGAACGAAAGATCTTGTTTCCTTAGAGATACAGAAATAAGTCTTCCATGTACATTCTGTTCTCTTAGACGAACCGCCAGGTATTCGCTAAGTCCATAAATGATAGGGTAGCAACTTTTAAGAGTAGGCATATCCTCGGGAGTTGTTATTCCATTTGAAATACTTTTAGGGATTTGTTTATCCTCAAAATGTCTTACTACACTCGAAGATTCTCCTCTTGCCATATCAGTTAATTCTTTGCCAATAACCCCAAAGTTTGCCTTCATGAGTAGATCATTTGCATGGTATAAATCGCTTATTGTACGAATATTCAAGTGCTTAAGTTTCTCATAAGTCTTGTTCCCAATGCCAATTAAAGTATTAACAGGAAAGTCTTTTATCTTCTCAAAGTACTCACTTTTAAATAGAGTGGTAATAGCATCGGGCTTTTTCATATCACTTCCCAGTTTTGCAAGGGCTTTTGTGAAGGAAATCCCGACGGATATTGTTAAGCCCGTTGTTGCCTTAACATCTTCTTTAATTTTATTTGCGACCGTAATTGGATTACCTAAAATTTTTTCAGAGTTAGTTAAATCTAAGAAGCATTCATCAATTCCAAATGGTTCTACCAAATCTGTATATTTTGTGTAAATGTTGAAAACAATTTTTGAGTATTTTGCATAGTCATCATACTGAGGTTTTAGGATAATTAGGTCTGGGCATTTTTGCTTTGACTGAAATATGGGTTCGCCAGTTGAAACGCCAAATCCTTTAGCTATTTGATTTTTAGCAAGAATAATTCCGTGCCGAGCATCAATATCGCCAGCAACAGCAACAGGGTTTTCAGCATATTCTGGATAACTTAAAAGATTAACAGATGCAAAGAAATTATTGAGATCACAGTGAAAAATTAATTTATCCATGTCTCGATTGTATCACACGAATGCTGACAAACGGTTAGAACGGCAAAAATTACAAAACGCTCTATTAAGTAGGTAGTGAGATTATGGTATAATAAGTAAATGCGAGGTACACATGAAAGTTAGAAAGGCTGTAATACCATGTGCTGGTTTTGGCACAAGATTTCTCCCTATTACTAAGGTAGTTCCAAAAGAAATTTTACCAATAATTGACACCCCAACTTTAGAGTACATCATTGATGAAGTTGTAGAAGCAGGGATAACAGAAATTTTATTGGTTGTTTCAAAAGAGAAAGTAGAAATAATTAAAAAGTTAATTGATGGCAATAAGGAATTAAATCAATTTCTTTTATCCGTAAATAAAAAAGATGAATACAAACTAGCAAACAAAGAGAGACCAGCGAAGATTTCATTTGCAATCCAAGAAAAAATGGATGGGAATGGTAGAGCAATTCTATGTGCTAAAGAGTTCGCAAAAGGTGAGCCAATAGCAGTTCTTTTTGGTGATGACTTAATGCGTAAAGTTGGAGATAAAAATGTAACACAACAGTTAATTGAGGTATACGAATCAACAGGTAAAAGTGTAGTTGGTTGCCAAAGGACAGGAGAGGAAATCGCTAGACGTTGTGGCGTTATGAAATTGAACAAGCAAGAAGGAGAAAGAACTTGGGGTATTTACGGTATTGAAGAAAAACCAAAAGGAGAGTTACCTTCTGATTTAGTATCATTAGGACGTTTTGTTTTAGATAATGAAATTTTTTCTGCAATTGAAAAGTTTAAGCCAAATTCACCAACTGATGAAGTTTATATAGCAGACGTAATTAATGGATTAGCAGAACAAGGGAAAGTTGTTGCATATGACTTTGTAGGCAAACGGTATGATATTGGAAACAAGTTAGGTTTCTTAGAAGCAACGATAGACTTTGCTTTGGCAGATGATAGGTATCATGATGACCTTATTAAACATATCAAGGGACTAAATTTGAATGGCTAAAATTAGGTTTTCACAAGACTTAAAAAAAGTTATACAAAATTCAGTTAGGAGTGCACAAATAACTGGGGGGCTAGTCCGAACAGAACATCTTTTGTATGGCATAATGAAATGCCCAGACACATATTCATGCAAAATATTAACAACCTTCAAACTAACAAGACAGATGGTTGAGAAAGAAGTTATTATGGGCGACAGACATGAAACTATCACACATTCCGAGGCGGCAAGCAAAGCATTAGCAGAAGGAGAGAAACTTGCAGAGGACAAGGGGGCAAACGAGGTACAAGTAGAACATATTCTATACAAAATGTTGGATAACCCACAATGTGGAGCATATAAAGTATTAGTAAAAAATGAAGTTAATGTAGATGATGTAAAAGAGGGCATAGGGAAGAAAATCAATGTAGTAGTTACAAAATCAAGTCAAAGATATACGGAGCAGAACAATGATTATTTTAGACAAGAATATCGTCAACCTGCATTCGGGACTACATTCAAAGCAACATTTCAACCACTTGATTTCGACTTATACGAATTCGGGCAAAATTTAAACGATAAATATATAAAGGATCATGGAGATCCAGTAATTGGGCGAGGCAAAGAGATTGAAAGGACAATTTCAATTTTATGCCGTAAGACAAAAAACAACCCAATATTAATTGGAGAACCGGGTGTTGGTAAGTCTGCAGTAGTAGAGGGGTTAGCCCAAGCTATCGTAAAAGGGGATGTTCCTCAAGAATTAAGAGACAAAATAGTCTTTTCCTTGGACATATCTTCACTTGTTGCTGGAACTAAATTTAGAGGCGACTTCGAAGAAAGATTAAAGAAATTAATTAGAAATATACAAATACGGAACGACATCATTTTATTCATAGATGAAATTCATATGATAATGGGGGCTGGATCAACAGGAGACAACGTAGACCTAGCAAACATCCTAAAACCTATGTTGGCACGTGGTGAGTTGCAAACAATTGGAGCAACGACGAATGACGAATATAAGAAATATTTTGAAAAAGACCCAGCACTTGCAAGAAGATTCCAACCAGTTCAAGTTGAGCCGACTTCAGTAGTTGATACAGTTCAAATCCTGCAAGGTCTTAAAAAATCATATGAACAACATCATGGCGTAATTATAACTGAGGATGCAGTAATCGCCGCAACATTGTTGTCAGACAAGTATATAACAAATAGATTTTTGCCAGATAAAGCAATTGATTTAATAGACGAAGCAGCAACAAGAAAGAAGCACTTTGCGTTTGTAACTCCAGATAAATTAAGAACGCTAGATGAAGAATTAAAAGAATTAGATTTTAGAAAAATGGAAGCAACACGGAAAGGTAGGTATTCTGAAATCTCAGAACTAGATGATGAAATACTTAAGAAAAAAGAAGAATACAATGACTATGAACTTAAATGGATGCAACAAAGAAATAGCGTTAAGTCTGAAATCGGAGAAGAAGAAATAGCTGATGTAGTTGAAGAATGGACTGGCATACCAGTTAAACGTTTAACAGAGCAAGAAAAAGCAAGTGTTGTCTCTTTAGAGGAAGATTTGGCTAGAAGGGTTGTTGGTCAACCCGAAGCAATCAAGGCAGTTGCTACGGCAATCAAGAGAGCAAGGGCCGGGCTTAAGGAAGAAAACAAGCCGATAGGGTCATTCATATTCATGGGGCCAACAGGTGTTGGTAAAACGGAACTTGCTAAAGCTTTGGCAAAAAATATGTTTGGCGACGAGAACAAGTTAATACGTTTTGATATGTCAGAATATATGGACAAGATAAATGTATCAAAATTGATTGGTGCAGCACCAGGATATGTTGGGTACGAGGAAGGCGGACAACTTACCGACAAAATTCGTAGAAACCCATATTCAGTAGTTTTATTTGATGAAATTGAGAAGGCAAATCCAGATGTGTTCAACATACTATTACAGTTACTAGATGATGGAAGATTGACGGATAACAGAGGAAGGGTTACCGACTTTAAGAATACGGTCATAATACTCACAACAAATTTAGGGGCAAATTATCAAAAACCTAAACTAGGATTCAACAGTATTTCAAGCGAGGATGAGAAAGAAGAGCAACGCAGAGTGCTTAAGCAAATGTTGAGACCTGAATTGATTAACAGAATTGATGAAGTCATAACTTTCCATAGTCTAACGCAAGAAGATATTTTGAAGATTGCTGAAATTCTTTTTAATTCATTAATAAAGAAACTAGACGACTTGAATATTAGAGCAACAATTTCTCAAGAGGCAAAAGAGTACGTTGCGAGGAAAGGATACGATGCAGATTTCGGAGCAAGAGAGTTAAAAAGAACAATACAAAAGTTGCTAGAGAATAAATTAAGCGACATGATTCTTAAGGCACAAATTAGACAAGGAGATAGCATTTCAATAGAAATGCAAGATGGGAAACTAAAGTTTTTTAAACTCGAGGAATAGCAAAAAAAAGCAATCATGTCAATATTGAAGTTGCTATTAAGGTTTGATATATTTTGCATAAAGAGAGGTGCAATATGAAGGTAGAATATTTTGGAAAAGATTATGAAATAAGTGATTCTCTCAAAAACATAACAGATAAGAAGTGCCAGAAGTTAGATAAGTATTTCAAGTCAGATGAGAATGCAATAACTAAACTAAGAATTCTTAAAGATGGCTTAAATTACATAAGTGAAATGACCGTTGTATGTAAATCACAAACATACAGAGCGGAAGCAAAGGGATTAAATCCATTTGAAAATATTGACGAATTAATACCTAAGATTTTAGGTCAGATTAGAAAGCAAAAAGATATTTGGGAGAATGCTAGAAAAGACTAAATGAACATCGGAATATCTACAGCGACCTTTTATACAAAGTTCTTAACAGAACAAGCGTTTTCAGTAATAAAGAAATGTGGGGCATCTACTTGTGAAGTTTTCATGGAAACTTTCTCTGAGTATGAGCCAGAATTTGGAGACATATTAGTTAAGGAAAGTAAAGGACTCGAAGTATATTCCATTCATTCTTTAAATACTCACTATGAACCACAGTTGTTTAATAGAGTAGATCGAACTAGGTTAGATGCAGAAGCCATCTTGCATAAGGTATTAACCAATGCACAAAAGATGAAAGCGAAATATTACACATTCCATGGAACGACTAGGCTGAAGGTTACATCAAAGATTAATGTTGACAGTTTTGCAACATCGCTCAATAAGATTGGGGAAATGTGTACACCATATGGGGTTACGTTGTGCCTTGAGAATGTTCATTGGGCAGCATTCAACTCTCCAGAATTTTTCAAAGAATTGAAACCTAAAATCAATAACATAGGAACGGTTTTAGATATCAAGCAAGCAAGACAGAGTGGAAGAAATTGGCGTGAATATATTAACGTTATGGGTAACACTATAAAAAATGTTCATATATCAGACGTCAAAGATGGTGAAACTACATTAGTAGGCAAAGGAGACTTTCCATTTAAAGAATTGATTGCAAGGTTAAGAGATGTTGGCTATGACGGTCCATTAATAATAGAACAATACCCAGAGAATTATCAAAGTTTAGATGAAATTAAAGATGCTGTTGAATATCTAAAAGCACTTATTTAAAGTTGTATATTAACTTAGATTGTTTAATAATATTTTAAGTAGTTTGGAGGAAACATGAAACTAACATTTGATTTTAATAATATGATGTGTTCATCAATTGGTTCAGAAGGAATTAAAGAAAGCGATTTAGAGTTGCTAGCAGAAGAAGCAAAAGAAGCACATAAAAATTTTGTAAAGAATCGTGGAAAGGGAATGCTTGGGTGGACAGAATTACCATACAATCAAGTAGAAGTCGTAAAGGACATAATTGCAACATCTGTTGAAATTCGTGAGAAGTTTGAGAACTTTGTAGTATTGGGAATTGGGGGGAGTGCACTTGGACCTTTTGCGGTATTTAACGCATTAACACACTTAAGATATAACGATTTAAAGAAAAATAAGAGAAGCGTAAAGTTTTTTGTAGAGGACAATGTTGATCCAGAAAGAATGAGAGCCCTACTTGATGTAATTGACGTAGAGAAGACTATGTTCAATGTAATCACTAAGAGTGGTGCAACATCTGAAACAATGAGTCAATATTTGATTATAACTAACATACTTAAACAAAAGTTGGGGGATAAATATGCAGACAACATTATCGCAACAACATCTGCTGAAAAAGGGAATTTAATCAAATTAGCAAAAAAAGAAAAGTTTAAAACATTCTATATCCCAGACGGAGTAGGAGGAAGATTCTCTGAGTTGTGTCCAGTTGGATTGTTACCAGCAGCAGTCTTGGGAATAGACATTACAGGTTTGCTACGTGGTGCTGCAGAAATGGATAAGATTTGTAAGAGTGAAAACATGTGGAAAAACCCAGCATTGCTCGGGGCAGTGTTACAATACGCAGCAATGTTGAAAGGCAAAAACATTTCAGTTATGATGCCATATTCTGATGCACTTAGATATATGTCAGATTGGTATTGCCAACTATGGGGCGAAAGTTTAGGGAAACAAAAACAAGATGAGGAGGGCAACGTAATCAATATTGGACAAACACCAGTAAAGGCATTGGGAGTAACTGATCAACATTCACAAGTTCAACTTTATACAGAAGGACCATTCGACAAGGTTGTAACATTTATTGGAGTAGAACAATTTAGACATGATATGGAAATACCCAAAGGAGCAGAAGAATTTCCAGATGTTAATTTCCTCTGTGGGCACACATTGTCGGAGTTAATCAATACCGAACGTGAAGCAACAGAGTACGCATTAACAAAAGCAAAGCGAATGAATCAAACAATTATGCTTGATGAAATTTGTGCTAATACAATTGGGCAATTGATGGCATATTTTGAAATACAAACAGCGTATATGGGAGAACTGCTAGGCATTGATGCATTCAATCAACCAGGGGTTGAGGAAGGCAAGAACGCAACATACGCATTATTTAATAGAGTAGGGTATGAAGCAAAGAAAGCAGAAATGGCAAATGTAAAGCCAAAGGATAAAAAGTACATAATCTAATGAAATACACCTTTTATGCTTTAATGAGTAGAATGAAACTTGTAGAACGTTGGGGGCTCATGCGTTCAGTCCATCGTGAGAACTTAATGGAGCACAGTTGTGAAGTTGCACAACTTGGACAGGCTTTAGCAATTATTGGAAACGAAAAATTCAACAAATCAATAGACGTTGACAAAGTCGCTACACTTGCGTTGTATCACGACGTAGCAGAGGTTGTATCTGGTGATTTGCCAACACCTATCAAATATTACAACGATAGCATAAAGACAACATATAAGAACATAGAGAACAAAATAATAGATAAAATGCTAGAGAAAGTGCCAGAGTTTTCAAGCAAAGAATATCAGTTATATCTCAAACCAGACACAAGTACAGAAGAATATAAAATAATGAAAATTGCTGATATATTGTCTTCATACGTCAAGTGTGTAGAGGAGACATCAAGCGGGAACAAAGAGTTTGAAAAAGCAAAAGAAACAATATTTGAAAAACTAAAGGGATATTGGAATGAGTATCCTGAACTTAAGTTTTTTATGGATACTTGTCTGCCAGCATATGGAAGTCAACTAGATTTGTTATGATTTGCTTACGACACGTTTCATGTCAATATCGGTTTGCAACAAAGGTTTTTGATGATTTAAATTTAGAGTTCAAAGACGGTGAAATAGTCTGTGTCCTAGGGGATGCAGAGAGTGGTAAAACAACTCTTTTTAACATGATAATAGGCATGCAAGAATATCAAGGCGAAATCCTGTTCGACGGCTTTAAAATACACAAGAAGCCAGACGAAATAATCGCCATACATTCAAACCCAGCACTATTTAAATTTAGATCAGTAGCATACAATATTGGGTATCCATTAAGAGTTAGAGAGGTCAATAAGAGTGTACTTAAGAGCAGAGTGGAACGCACTGCTCAAGAGTTTGAATTAGATAAAATCTTACACAAAAAAACATATCGAATAACCGAAGAAGAGAAGTGTAAAATTGTGCTTTCTAGGCTTGAAATTAGGGACGCAAAATACTATTTAATTGACGATATTTTTAGTGGCAAGTTTGGAATACAATTTTCAAAACTATTCCAAAAAGTGGCAAAATTAGCAATAAAACACAAAAATGAGGGTAAAAACGTCATATTTTTCACTAGAAATCGTGAATTTGTAGAAAAAATTGCCGATAAACTTTTGATTGTTGCGAACCATGAAACAAGAGAATTTGGCGAAAAAAACCAAGTAATTAACTCGCCAAAAAACGTATATTCGGTGATTGGAATGCGTGGTCAAGAGAACATAATAACTTGTGATATACAGGGGCGAACACTTGTAGACCGCATGGGACATTTGAAGCATATGTATACAGAAAGTGAGTTTTTGCCACGCAGTGTATATCTGTATATTCCTAATGAAGCGATTGAAAATGGTGACGATAACATATTGAAAGTGCGTAGAGTTAAAGAGTTAGAAGATGGCACATTTAGGCATGTTATGCGAAACGGAATGATCATAAATAGAGAACAAAAGTATGACGAAATTCAGTTCAATATTGACCTTAGCAAATGCATGTTTTTTGATATAATGACAGGGCTAAGAGTTAGGTAGTTCTGACAAAAATAAAAAATTCCAAGCGCACATGTGGTATACTTTTTATATGCGTGTTTTAGGAATAGACCCAGGGTTAGCGATAGTTGGATATGGAATTCTTGATGAAGAAAATGGACGATGTCAGGCAATTGACTGTGGGGTCATAACAACATCGAAGAATCTCACTTTACCTCAAAGGCTTATTCATATTGACAAGATGTTAAATGAGTTGATTGATACGTATAAGCCAGATGTTGCAGCAATTGAAGAATTGTTTTTCACTAAAAATACAAAGACAGCAATTGCAGTAGCAGAGGCAAGAGGTGTAACGTTAAATGTCCTACAGAAAGCGATGCCAGATAAAATATATGAATACACACCAAATCAAATAAAAGAATCGCTAACAGGATATGGTGGGGCAGATAAGAAACAAATGCAAGAAATGATTCGCATTGTTCTTAAGTTGCAGGTTGTCCCAAAGCCAGATGATGCAGCCGATGCGTTAGCCATTGCATTGTGTCATGCACAAACAAGTAGGTTGTTAAATTCATTTAAAATACAATAAAATGGAGAGAATATGTATAGTTATATTAAAGGTAAAGTTGAGTCAATATCTTTAGGGAAGTTAGTACTTGAGTGCTCTGATATTGGATATGAAATTTTAGTCCCAGAAAGGGTAGCGAACTCATTGAAGGTTGGAGATCATGTCAAAGTATATACTCATCTATATGTAAAAGAAGACAGACAAGAATTATTTGGATTTTTAACGGAAGAAGAAAAGTTATTTTTTAACCAATTAATTAACATAAGTGGAGTTGGACCAAAGACAGCCGTACTTATTCTTGGCACATTTGATTTACCAACACTTAAGGGAGCAATAATAAATCAAGACGTAAAGACATTGACACAAATAAAAGGATTAGGGAAGAAAACAGCGGAACTTATGATAGTCAATATGAAGGGCAACATAGATTTGAATTTGGCTCCAGAAGTTGCTGTTACTTCATTGAAAACTACAGATGAACAAGATGCAGTTAATGCACTTGAAATGTTAGGGGTAAACAGAACTGAGGCAATAAGAGTTGTTGCATTGGTCTCAAAAGATATTAAGGGTGTTGAAAATATTATAAGAGCAGCACTTTCAATGGTGTAAAAAATGGAAGATAGCACAAGAATAATTAGTAGTATGGTGTTAGGGGAAGGAGATAAGGATTTATCTTTACGTCCTAAGACTTTGGATGAATATATTGGACAAGATGCAATAAAAGACAAAATGTCTATTTATATCACGGCGGCAAAAAATAGAAGTGATGCTTTAGATCATATCTTGTTATATGGTCCTCCAGGTTTGGGTAAAACAACATTGGCACACGTAATAGCCAACGAAATGGGATCGCAAATTAAAATTACATCAGGACCAGCAATTGAGAAAGCAGCAGACTTAGCCGCAATTCTAACGAACCTAGGGAAAGGCGACGTTTTATTTATTGACGAAATTCATAGATTGAGAAGTAACATAGAAGAAGTTTTGTATCCAGCAATGGAAGACTACAGTTTAGATTTCATTTCTGGTAAGGGAGCGATGGCAAGAAGTATTCGTATTCCGTTACAAAAATTCACCTTAGTAGGGGCAACAACTAGAGCAGGTATGCTATCGAGTCCTTTACGTGCAAGATTTGGAATCAACGAGAGACTTGAGATGTATAGCAAAGAGAATTTGAAAGAGATTATAGTTAGATCTGCAAAAATATTAAATATTGAAATTGATGATGACTCCGCAATGGAATTGGCGAGAAGGAGCAGAGGCACACCAAGAATAGCAAACAGACTTTTAAAAAGAGTTAGGGACTTTGCAGAGTATGATGAAAAAGGAAAGATAGATTTAGACATTACTAGAAAAGCACTTAAGTTACTAGGTATAGATGAATTAGGATTGGATAAGGTTGACAACATAATTCTTGAAACAATTATAGGCAAATTTAAAGGTGGACCAGTTGGTTTGGATACTCTTGCTGCGTCAACAGGGGAAGATGCGGGAACTATTGAAGATGTTGTTGAGCCATTCCTTTTGCAACTAGGGTTTATTGCGAGAACGCCAAGAGGTAGAGAGTGTACAGCACTAGCATATAAACACTTGAAGAAAGACTTAGAGGGACATGAAAAGTTCGGATTTTTATTTTGATCTACCAAGCGAATTAATAGCACAAAAACCATTAGAACCAAGGGACTCATCTAGGTTGCTTGCGTATAACATTGCAACAAAAAAAGTACAAGATAAAACCTTTAGAGATATTTATGATTTTCTTCAAAAAGGAGATTTGCTAGTTATAAACAGTACTAGAGTAATACCGGCGAGGTTATTTGCGGACGTTCCAAATTATTCAAAAAAGGCAGAAATACTTTTATTAAAGCGTATATCAACAAGCGTTTGGGAGTGTCTTGTACGTCCTGGTAAAAAAATGAGAGTTGGGGCAGAAGGCACTATTGGCGAGAAGTTAAAATTTGAAATAATAGATAATAAAGAAACAGAGCGAATTGTTAGGTTTGATTACGATGGCATCTTTGAACAAATATTAGACGAAATAGGCAACATGCCATTGCCACCATATATTCATGAAAAGTTAATGAACAAAGAAAGATATCAAACTGTGTACAGCAAAGAGGTAGGATCTGCGGCCGCCCCAACGGCAGGGTTACATTTCACCACTGAGTTAATCTCTAAACTCAAAGAGAAAGGTGTCGAGTTTGCCGAAGTTCTTTTGCACATAGGTCTTGGAACATTTAGACCTGTGTCAGTTGAAAAAATTGAAGAACATAAAATGCATAGCGAATGGTATGAAGTAAATGAGAAAACAGCAGAACAAATTAACCGTGCCGTAGATGAAGGGCGAAGAATTATTTGTGTAGGGACAACATCAGCACGCGTGTTAGAAACTGTTGCAGATGAAAGCGGGCACGTGAAACAAGTTACAGGTAATACTGAAATTTTTATATACCCAGGATATAAATTTAAAATTGTCAAAAATCTAATAACCAACTTTCATTTGCCAGAATCTACATTGATTATGTTAGTATCGGCATTGGCTGGCAAAGATGAAGTTATGAATATATATAGGGAAGCCGTGGAGAAAAAGTATAGATTCTTTTCATTTGGCGATGCTATGTTTTTATATAATGGTGATAAGAAATGAAGTACGAAGTAATACATGAATGTAAGCAAAGTGGAGCAAGAGTCGGGAAATTAACAACTGACCATGGGGAGGTAATAACCCCATGTTTTATGCCAGTTGGGACAAAAGCAACCGTTAAGGGGGTATCCCCCGAGGAGGTTAGGGCTACAAATGCTCAAATTATTCTATCAAATACATATCATTTACATTTAAGACCAGGCGAAGGAATAGTTGAAAAAGCAGGTGGACTTCATAAATTTATGAATTGGAATGGGCCTATATTAACTGATAGCGGCGGATTCCAAGTATTCTCTTTGGCAACGTTAAGAAAGGTAACGGACGAAGGCGTTACATTTAACAGTCATATTGATGGGCACAAACTGTTTATCTCGCCGACTAAAGCAATGGAGATACAGAAGGCATTAGGGTCAGATATAGTAATGGCGTTTGATGAATGTTCTGCAATAGGAATTGATCACGCAAAAGCAAGACAAGCCATGGAGCGAACACTGCTGTGGCTAGATGAATGTTCTAAGGTTAAATTAAAAAAACACCAAGTGATGTTTCCAATAGTCCAAGGAAATATATTTGCTGACTTGAGGAAAGAAAGTTTAAAAAGGACGATACCGTACGCAAAAGTGGGAATAGCGATAGGTGGGCTTTCTGTTGGTGAAACATCAAAAGAGATGTATGAGATGTTAGACATCTTAAGAAAAGGATATCCATCACATCTAGTTAGGTATCTCATGGGAGTAGGAAGTGCAGACTATATAGTAGAAGGAGTACTTCGTGGAATAGATATGTTTGACTGTGTACTTGCAACAAGAATTGCACGTAATGGAACAGCAATGGTGAAAGGCGGTTATTTCACAATCCGAAACAGACCATTCGCAGAAGACTTCACACCAATTGAAAAAGACTGCGATTGCTATGCATGTAAAAACTATACTAGAGCATATATTAGACATTTGATTAATAGCGATGAAATCATGGGCGGACGGCTATTGTCAATACATAACCTAAGATATTTACAAAGACTAACAGAACAAATAAGAGAAGCAATAATGCAAGATAGATATCTAGATTTTGTAAAAGAATTTAGAAAAACATTTGTAGGGAAAATTAAAATTAATCAGCAGTCATAGGGGCAAGAGAATATAAACCTTAGGCGAGATGCAAAGAACCCATCGTGTTTTAAGTCAGTATAAGAAATATTTTCTAAGAGTCTAATTAGTTATTTCCCAATGTTCCTGCTACGAAATACTGCTTATGGAAAAACTTTGTCATTTCTTCTTGAGTTAATTTAGAACCGTATTTAGTCTTTACTTCCTCCAGAAAAACGTATATTGCATCTTGATGATTATTTAAAAACCATTTGATGTGATTGCCAATATATTCTGATCTGATTTTGGAATCATTCAAATCGTTGGGCACACGTTTCATTCTTTCATCAATACTATCAAATCCCACGAACTCTTGTGTAAGTCGTTCTTTTGCCATTTCTACATATTTAGGATTTATTTCAATTCCGATAGCATTTCTATTTGTCTGCTGACAAACTCTTAGAAGAGTACCACTCCCTAAAAATGGATCTAAAATAGTATCACCTTCATTTGAAGATGCTAACACCATTCTTTCATAAAGACCTTCTGGTTTTTGCGTAGGGTGGTTTTGTCGATTTTTATTGCAATAGTGCATATGTGAAAATTCCCATACGTTTCCTGGATTGGCACCTCGCATATTATTTACGGATCTATAATATTTTTGTGGAACACGAATACTGTCAAGATTGAAAGTAAATTTCTTCGGATTTTTGGTAAACATAAGTATGTCATCGTGTCTTGGTGAAAACCCCTTCGTTTTTCCAATGCCTTGAGTATAAAACCAAGAAATCCAAGAATTGAAATGCATTCCTAATTCTTTTTCTAATATATCATATATGTATGAAATATACCTCATACCCATAAATACATATATAGTGCCATCATCTTTTAAGACTCTTTTTGCTTCTGTCAGCCACTTCCTAGAAAAATCAAGATATTCATCAAACTCCAACTTATCCTGATTATTACCATAGTCCTTATTTAGATTATAAGGAGGGTCGGTAACGATTAAATTAATACTTTTATCCGGTATCCTTTGCAGTTCTATCAAAGAATCCCCACAGATTATATTTAGTCTATTATCCATTTGTTTTTCTTTGCCTCCCTTATAAAATCGTCAAGAGATTTCATTGAACTGTGTAGATATTTACTATCTAATAATTGGCACATCTCCCAAGTAGTCCGATACTGATATGCAACATCATGAATGTCTCTAATTTGGATTTGCCCAGTCCCCAATGCGGGATTGTAGTTAATATCTGCATCACTTATAAATTTTAAGTCATACGCATTGTAGTCAATAACCTCCATAATATTGTCTACTAATCCGCTTTTATCATTCGTTTCAGAATAAACCTTATGTTTTATAGAAAGAATTATAAACATAAAGTCTGGATCGACAACATATGCGGTTCTAATACGAGAAAACGAAGTAATGTTCGGTCTTTTGCCACTGTCGGGGATATCATTCGCCGTTGCTTTTACATCAATATTTCCAGTCAGTACTTGATTACCCTTTTTGAATTGCAAAATTATATCTGACATGCCTAATCTTTCTTGTGCTGCAACGTTTACTAAATTATATGTATTTTTTAAATTATCTTTAATATCTAAAAAAACTTCTCCAGCCCATGCTTCAATAATTGGACCAGCAATTTTATTTATATTTTCTAGCGGAAGTCCAAATTTTAGATTAGTGTTAATAATAATTTTATTATCGCCAGTTGTTTTTTTTGTATCCAAGATAGCAGTAATTTGCTTTATTACAAATGCTGAGTCCTCACGATAACTCTTACTTTCTATAGGGATTTTGAATTGTAAATCTCCATACTTCATTTTTCTACCTCTTTGCTCAATGTCTTGAAATCGACTATGTCGTCGATGCCACATTTAAGAAATAATGCGATTTTTGCAAGCGTTTCCATTGAAACAGGACTGTCTTTCCCCATTTTTGCGAGCATATTGGTGGATATTCCTGTCTGCAGTCTCATTTCTGTTTTCGTAATTTTTTTATCTATTAGCAACTTCCATAACTTATTGTAATTGTAGTTCACGTATAGCCTCCTTTGTTTGATAGAGTGTTGTTGTCATAATTATACTACTAATCTCCTAAATTACAATATTATATTGCAATTCAAAATATAATGTTCTGGTATTAGAGCATATTGTTTGACTTATAGAGTAGGAAATTTCTCCTTAAAAACTTGTTTGAGAAGGCTAATTGTGATTTAAAAACAAGAATCCAAACGGATCTATAGGCAATTTAGACTAGTGATTATATGTAGATGCGGAACAACAAACAGCATATCTAATCCGATTAAATTAGTACGCCTTAACATTAAATTGTTTTTTTAATTAATAAATGTTCGAGATTTCTATTACCAGTAAAATGCTTGTTAATAATACGCAATAAAATAAGTTTATATTGCTTTACTTTTGTTTTATATTTCTTTACAATAAGTTAAATAAATTTAATTTTAAGCGAGGTAATAATGAAAAAATACAACAGAATAATATCAATCACTTTTATCTTTGTAATGACCGCACTACTTTTCACTGCATGCGTTAAAAAGAGCGTAATTAGTGGGAAGTGGTATGCTGTAGACAGTGATAAGTTTTATAGATTAGAGATTGATAAAAATAATAAATTCCAATTTTCAATTGATGAAAATAAGATGGAAGGAAAGTATAAGATTAAAAGTAAGACAATTAAGTTTTCTCTCTCGAATAAAAGTTTTGATGGTACAGTAAAGGACAACAATATAAACATTTCTTATGAAGGTAAGAAGTTAGTCTTTTCAAAAGTAAAACAGGTTAATGTTTTCTTTCATACTAAAGGTGGGAATGCTATACAAACAAAAAAAGTAGAAGTAGGAACAAAACTTAATATTACCGAAAAACCTTCGAGAAAAGGGTATATCTTTAAAGGATGGTATGTAGATCAACAGTATAAAAAACCATTTGATCCAGCAAAAAGGATTTTAAGTGATTTAACAGTGTATGCAAAATGGTCAAAAGTTGTAAATCCAGGTACTAGCGAAGAAGGGAGTGAGGAAACAAGTACCAACACTATTACTTATGTAGCTGATGAATTTGCAACGACTACAGCAAGAACACAAAGTGTAAAAGATGGGGAAGGATACAAATTAGAAGTACCAACAATGACTGGCGGTTATGAGTTCCTCGGATGGTATACTGAGAATCATCAAACTCAATTGACAGATAATAAAGGTGTAAGTTTAAACGCTTGGGATCCTCAAAGTGGTGATATAAATGCAGTTCCACATTACAAGTCAACCTTAAATTTAAAATATGAAAAGATTTCAGATGGAAAGTATAGAGTATATCAAGACGATATGTTTTCAAGTAACGAAGTAGAAATTCCAAAGTACTATGATGGGGGAATCATCTCAGCAATTGGTAGATTCTCAAATGCTCCTAACCTTGAAAAGATTACAATTGGAGAGGCAGTAGAGGAAATTGAGGAGAATCCAGCAGGCGATTCAAATGTATTCAAAGAATACAGAGTAAGTGAGGAAAATAAAAAGTACACATCAAAAGATGGAGTTCTATATTCAAAAGATTTATTAACATTATATTCATACCCAATAGCTAAAGAAGGCGAGACATACGTTGTTAGTGCAAGTACAACAAAGATCGCAAATCGTGCTTTTAAAGATAGATTCATAGGCGAACAGATTAAAGCAGAAACGGTCGGCAAACATTTAAATAAAGTTGAAATGACACAAAATATCTCAGAGATTGGTGAGGAGGCATTTGCAAATAGAGTTGGATTAACTAATGTATCATTCACAAGTGTAGCATCACCAGCAGAAATGAAAATTGGAGCAAGGGCATTCACATTCACAAATCTAGAAGAATATCCAATCCCAAGTAACACTGTTTCGATTGGCACAGGAGCGTTTGAGTCAGATTTAAAAATGAGTAATGTAGTAAATGCAAAACAAAAGGAATTGATATTGCCAGAGGGACTAAAAGAAATAGGCGAAAAGGCATTTCTATACAATATAGAATTAGAAAAAGTAACGCTATCGAAAACAGTAGAACATATAGGAGCATATGCATTTTCAAGTTGTAAGCAAATGACAAATTTTGATTCTAATGCGAATGAGCAAATAGATAAAATCCCAGCGGGAATGTTATCAAAAAATATAGATTTAACAGATTTTAGTTTCCCTAAAAATATAATGGAAATTGGTGATGAGGCTTTCTCCGCAACACAAATTGAGGAATTAGCGTTACCAGAATCTGTTACTAAAATAGGAGATTCGGCATTTGCTAGAATGAAGTCATTAACGAAGGTAAATATTCCAGACGCAGTTACTGAGTTAGGACGTGGAGTATTTGAAGGGACAGAGAGGTTAGAATTTGCTGGAATTTTAGTTGGCAACAGTAGTCAGGTCCTATTGAAAGAAAATGGTGCTCTATATAATCGTGATAAGACAGAATTAATTAAATTTGATAATGCATCAACTGTAACAGAATTCACAATGCCAGATACAATTACTTCAATTGATAAAGGAGCATTTAAGGGTAACACAAAACTTAAAAAAATAATCTTATCTAAGAATTTAAAAAGGATAAGTGAGAATGCATTCCACAGTAGTACGATAGAAGAAATTAAAATTCCAGCAAGTGTTGAAGAAATAGGACCAAAAGCATTCTATAATACAAAACAACTTAAAAAGCTTGAATTTGAAGACGGATGTGGAATTAAGGCTTTACCAACAGGAGTTTTTGACACATCGAGCATTGAAGAACTTACTTTGCCAGAGGGTCTAGAGTACGCTGTTGAAAAAGACATCTTTAGAAACATGGCAAAATTGAAAATATTAAATATTCCATCATCACTTCGTGATATAGAAATTGGAGCAATGCTCACTAGAACAAAAATACAAACTATCAATGTTAATCCTAACAACGAACATTTAATGGTAGAGGATGGAATTCTATATACAAAAGATAAGAAAACATTGATATATGCAACACAATCATTTAATAAGTCAACTTTAGATATTAGTGGTGTTGTGGAAATAAGAAAATATGCATTCTATTCTAATCTGAAGTTGAAGGAAGTTACAGGTACATCAAGCCTACAATCAATCAGAGAAGGAGCATTCCAAAAATCAAAAATAGAAACTATTGATTTGTCTTCAGTATTAGAAATAGAAAAATCAGCATTTAAACAATCAGGCATTAAAGATGCAAATTTAGAAAATATCGAAACATTAGGCGAACAAGTATTTAGCCGATGTGCAAACCTTGTAACAGTAAGATTGAGTAATAAAATTAATAACATTGGACGTGCAACATTTGAACACACAAAAATTAAGGATTTAGTAATTCCTGATAGTATTGAGAGAATTGGGGAACAAGCATTCGATGGAGCGGGAGTTGAAACGCTGGTCGTAGGTAATGGAATAAAGAGTACTAAAGTTATTTCAGACGCATTCAAAACATGTGCAACATTAAAGAGCATTGCTTTGGGTAGTGGAATTACAGAATTAGAAGAAAAGGCGTTTTCAGAACTCAAATCACTAGAGGAAATTAAACTTGGAGATGCAGTTACAGAGATACATGCTACGGCATTTGATAAACTCGCATCTTTGAAAAAAGTACAAGTAGAGACACAGGTTCAACTAAATAGGATTGCCGAAATACCTATGATGAACGCAGATCAGTCGCTAAAGAAGGCAACTATTGTAGCAAAGAGCACACTAGATTTTAATGATGTAGGAATGTCCTACAACAAGAAAGAAGATAAGGGAGACTATACAGAACTTAGTGAATATGCATTCTAAAGTTATTAAAAAGTTTGCAACAGCATTACTAATTTCGTGTTTATGTTTATGGTTAGTAGGATGTGGAAAGCATCCTATTAACCTATATAAATATAAGTTAAATGTTCAAACTTTAGACTTAAATCTAAATGAAGAATCACGATTAGAGATGCTTGAAAATGATATTGTACTTGCTCAAGATGTTGAATGGAATTCTAACAATACCAATGTGATTGAAGTCGAAAATGGGCTGATTAGAGCCGTAGGGGTAGGCACTTCATTGGTAACTGCTACATATAGGGGGAATGTTGTGGGGATTAATGTCAATGTTAAAGATAAGAAGATAGGGCTCTCACAAAAGAAAATTACGATGATAAGTGGCGAAACTTCAAGTCTAGAATTTATTGACGAAGATATTATAGATTCGTCTGAAATACAATGGAGCACTGGCGATAATGATGTGGCGACTGTAAATAATGGAACGATTAATGCACATAAAGTGGGGAGAACGGTTGTAGTCGCTAGGTATAAAGATACGGATTATCTTTGTGAGGTTACAGTTTTAGACAAGTTTGAACTTGCAGGAACATTTAGAAGTGAAGTGTATATTTCGCAAATGTCGCAAACTTTTATTTTTGAAATGATAATACAGAAAGATGGGTCGTATGTGTACAAACGTTTAGCAAACCCATCATTCCCAGAGGAAGAAATTAATAAAGGTAAAGCGAGAAGAGAAAAAGAATTCGTTATTTTTGAAAACAACAAATCAGAAATGAAATTTACAATATCCGATAAAGACACGTTAGTGTCAGTAGGAAGTATTCCTACGAATAGGATAGATATCCCAATGACGTTTAAGAGAAAATGAAGAAGACGAAGATCACAGAATTTAAAAAATATGAAAAACGAATCTATATTGAGCATGCTTTTCAAGCATTATTTTTCAATGCGATTATCGCAGCATTATTAATGATATTAGTTTCGTTAGTAGTTTACTTTGTAGACTCTAAACTATTTTATTTGCCAATAGTTATCTTTTTTGCAACATTAACAATTGGAACGACTATAACGATGATTGTAAGGAGACTATCAAATCAAGAAATAGCACGCAGAATAGATGCTATCGGGTTGAATCAACAAGCAACTACAATGTTGGAATTTATCAATGACAATTCAGATATTGCCAAAATGCAAAGAGAGCGAGTGAAGAAACTTCTCTTAGAAAGAAGCCATAAGGAAATAAAAATCACTCTCAACAGAAAGTATTGGATAACGGCAATAGTATTAAGCGTTATTGCAGTCATTTCAGTTTCACTTGTTGGCGTATCAAAATTCAACGGAATTCCTCAATATCACGACATACAAAAAAGAAGAATGACAAAAGTAGTTGAGCGGAAAGTAATCTATGAAGCAGAGGACGGCGGAAGAATACTTGGGAAGTTGGAACAAGAGATCAAAGATATAGGCAAACCAGTATATGCTATCCCAAACAAAGGATATTTTTTTATCGGCTGGTCTGATGGAGAAACGAATCCTTATAGGGTAGATAATTCTGTAAAAGGAACGATTAAATTAAAAGCAATGTTTCGCAAGTTCAAAGTTGACGAGACAGATATAGAAGTGCGAGACAAAAAGATTCCACAACCCGAATATGAAGAACAAAATTTTGAAGGAGATAAGCCATCTCATATTGGCGGAGGCTCTGGTAAATATGAAGAGATAAATCAAATCATTGATGGAAAAACATATTATCGTGATGTGTTAGCAAAATACAGCAAACAAGAACTGAGAGCGTTGGCAAATGATAAAAGTTTGCCAGTCGAAATACGCAAATTAATAGAGGAGTATTTCAAAATCATAAAATAGGAGAATATATAATGACAGAAAAAGAAGTAGAAAAGTTTAGTGAACTAGTTAAAAAAATTCTAGAAGAAATTAAGAAGGATGTTATTGGACAAGAGGAAACAGTTAGGAATTGTATTATCAGTATGATTGCTGGAGGCAATGTTCTTCTAGAAGGAATTCCAGGAGTAGGCAAGACAAGATTGGTCAGAACATTAGGAAGGGTATTCGCCTTACCATTTTCAAGAATACAATTTACACCAGATTTGATGCCTGCAGACGTTACAGGGACAAATATGTTAATCAAAGAAAAAGATGGGAATTCAAAATTTAAATTCCAAGAAGGACCTGTATTCTCAAATATTGTTTTGGCAGATGAAATAAATAGAGCAACACCTAAGACGCAATCTGCGTTACTGGAGGCAATGCAAGAGCATACGGTTACAGTTATGGGAGAATCAAAAAAACTCCCAGAACCATTTTTTGTCCTAGCGACTCAAAACCCTTTAGAACAAGATGGGACATATCCGTTACCAGAAGCACAGATGGATAGATTTATGTTCAAAATAATTGTCGAGAACCCTAACCTTACAGAATTAAAAGCAATTGTAAAGTTAACTCAAAAAACTATGGAAGAAGTATCTGAAAATGTTTGTAACAAAGAGCAATTGCTAGAAATGCGAAAGATAGCAAACCAGATTCTTGTTGGCGACGATGTGCTTGAATATGGATTGAGATTATGTTTATGTACGCATCCTAATACTGAGTGTTCATTACCTTCAAGTAAAAAATATATACAAGTTGGGGCATCGCCACGTGCCTCACAAGCATTAATCAGTGCAGCAAAAGTTTTGGCTTTGCTAAGCGGAAGACTAAATGTTTCATATGAAGACATTAATAATTTAATCGTTCCAATTTTAAGGCATAGGATTAAATTAAATTTTGAGGCAGTTGCCGATGGCATAAGTGCAGACGAAGTAATCAAAATGCTGGTTGAGGAAATTAAGAAGAAGAAATGAATAAATTTATAAATTCAGCATTCTTCAATAAACTAGAAACGCAAGCCATATTGCTCAAGAAGGAACTTGCTGGATTTTTTGGTGGAAAGAACTTAACGAAGAAATATGGACAAACCGTCGAGTTTGCAGATTTCAGAGAATATCAATTGGGAGACGATATACGCCGAATAGATTGGAATCTATATTCAAGATTTGAGAAATATTTAATTAAACAATACATAGATGAAAGGCAGATGAATGTAGACGTATATTTGGATTGCTCAACATCAATGCATAAGTGCGACAAAGCAAAAAGCGACTTTTGTTTAGGCATAGTTGCTGGACTTGGTTTCCTTGCGATTAAAAATACAGACAGATTTTCAGTAAAACTGATTAAAGGGAAACGAGTCGAAACATTGTTCCCATATTGCGTAGGTAAAACTAATTTTTTTCTTAATATTGCAAAACTTGATGATGTTAGATTTGAAGAAGAATCATCAATGTCAAATGCGATCCTACAAACAGACCAAAAGGTTAGTGATGGCTTGGCAATAGTAATATCAGATTTTCTAACAGATGACGACTGGAAGAAAGGTATTAATTATCTATTGCATAAGAAGAAACAAGTATTATTAGTTCAAGTACTTTCAAAAGAAGAAGTTTCACCATCATATCTAGGCAGATACAACCTTGTTGATTGTGAAAGTCAAGGAGCGGATGATAGTAAAAATTTCAAACTAAATATTGAGCACTCAAACTTAAAGGCATATGACAAGGCGTTAGAAACTATTAAGTCAAATATTAAACAATATGCGAGCAGCAGAGGTGTGGGTTATATTTTAATGTATAGTAGCGAGAATCTAGAAAAACAATTAATTACGTTAATGTTAAGAGGTGGGCTACTTAAATGAAATTTATAAACCCTATATACCTAATACTATTTATAAGTTTAATACCGTTATTTCTAATATATTTTTTAAAGCCAACCTTTAAGAATAAGGAAGTATCTTCAACATATATTTGGAAAGAATCACTTAAGTATGGAAAGACAAAGAAGGGAGTTCAACTAAATAATCTAATAGTGTTAATAATACAAATTTTAATTATTGTAACTATAACTATGATGGCAGCAACTCCAAAAATGTTCTCAAAATTAGAAATTCAAAAAGAAAGAGTCATGATTGTTGACAACAACGCATATATGATGGCTAAAGTAGACGATGAAACAAGGTTTGAAAGAGCAATAAGTGAAGTAAAAAGTCGTGCACAATCAGCAATTGATAATAAATATAAAGTTACTGTAGCAGTATTAAACGGACGGAATAGAATACCTATTTCAATGGAAAGCGACATTAATAAAATCAATCAAAAGTTGGATGAATTAAACTGTACATTTGAAAATACATCACCGAGCGAAGGAATATTTGAAATAAAACAAAAGTTCAATAAAACAACGAAAAAGGAAGTATTTTATTTCAGTTCTGGAGAACATCAAAACTTAGGGGATATTAATTATGTTGATGTGAGTAGAGAAGAAGAATTTAATATCAGCATTTTAAATTTTAGAAGGAAATTAGTTAATAACTATTGGCGGTTTGAAATTGATTTATTGTCATCAGGAACAAGTAAACAAGTTCAGTTAAATCTCAAAGTGATAGGAGCAAATTCTGAAAAGAAACAGATTAGCCGAAATGTGCAAACATCATTAGTAGAAGGCGAACAGACAACTGTAACGGTTGATGACTTAGGAGTTTATGAATTTGATGAGGTATCGGTTGATATAAAAACTATAGATGGGTCAAAGGACGCTATTGATTTTGACAATAGGGCTGTGATTTCGCATGGTCGACCAGATTCTATAAAAGTACAATATTATAGCTCTAAACCAAACAATTTCATGCAAGCGTCGCTGAGGACACTCAGAAATATGTATTCAAATACTTTTGATATACAAATAAGTGAACCATCACAAATAGGCGATGTAAAGACCAGCGGTTTTGATTATTACATCTTTGAACATTATGTCCCTAGTGAATTGCCTAATGACGGCAAATGTTTCCTCTTGAACCCCAATGAGATTACAGCAAGGAATGCGTCTTTACTTGGTGTTAAATTAGGTGCGGAACGATTAGGAAAATATTCAATAGATTCCGGGGATGTGCATGCAATAACAGACAAATTAAATTTTTCAAAAATATCAATTAGTAAATATAGAGTTTTGACGACAACAGATGGAGTAATACCGTTAGCATATTCTAACAACGAATGTGTTATGGCATTAAGTAAAAATAAAAATGCAGTAATTGCAACAATTAATTTGCATAATTCAGATTTGGCAGTTCTAATGGAATTTCCATTATTGATGAATAATATTTTTAAGTTTTTTATTCCACGTACGATAGATGGTGACAAGGAATATTTTGTTGGCGATAAAATCAAACTGAATTCTAGGTATAAAGAACTAGAAGTTGAGCATAACGGAATAAAACAGAAAATAACAAGTGGTGAAGAATTAACTTTTGAAAATCCAGGGATGTATACGATTACAGAAAAAGATGGGACTGCAGGAAATGTATATAAGATAATTCCTAAACTCAGTAGTGAGAGTCTTGAGATGAAAAGGTCAGTAGTTTTGCAAAGCGGAGTGGGGAAAGTAGAAGAACCTAAGAAACAAGAGAACGACATATTTATAATTCTTGCTAGTGTGATAGTAGGACTCATATTCATAGAACGGATTTTGACGATAAGGAAGAGGGGCTGATGACAAAAGTTATATTTAAAAATCCATGGTTTCTATTTGTAATCATTCCTCTTATTGCTATTTCGTTACTTGCATTTTTCTTAGTTAATCGGCGCTTTAGATATAAACGTGAAAAAGTCGCCACATTAGTGTTGGGATTAATCATAGCCGTTAATGCGTCTCTTTTATTAGCAGGCATGACTGTTAAAAAGGTGGAAAAGAATACAAATAATGAAGTGCTTTTTTTGGTTGATGCATCGGCAAGCATGAAACACAAGAAAGAAGAAGTAAAACAGAGAATAAAAAACATAATGGAAAACACTTCAAGCAAAGTGAAGTTTGGACTTTCCGTGTTTGGTAGCGATTATCGGAATTTATCGAAAATTGCTTCAGATAGAGACGGTATATTAAATGCTCTAGATGGTGATTATGGATTAAATGATAATACGACTAACATAGAAAAGGCATTTCAAGAAAGCGTGAAAGAGTTTAAAAACTTAACGACTAGCAAAGTCGTAATGTTGACGGACGGATTAGAGACAGATGGATCAATGTACTCAGTTATGTCTAGTTATCTAGCAAAGGGAATGAAATTGGATGTTTCAATAATTAACACCAACTATTTTGGAAACGAAACAGCAATTACTGGAGTAATAGAACCGAGCAACTTGGTGAAGATAAATGAAGTTAATAGATATCAAGTAAAAGTAAAGGCAAGGTCAAAAGGTATTGCCACATTAAAAGTTTATGACAACGATATACTAAAGTATAAGAAAAACGTGGTATCGGTACTTGGTGAGAATTTATATGATGTTGATTTAACATTTACCAACAAGGGGTTGCATCGTATACGTTGTGAACTAGAAACAACGGAGGATAATGTTGAACAGAATAACACATATTTTGTATGCACGAATATTCAAGACGTAAACAAATTATTAATTGTTAATAGAAATGATGACAATAAAGAACTCAACTCAATATTTGCTGGATACGCTGATGTTAAGACATTGCAGATTAAAAATTTACCAAATGATATCGACTCACTTAGAGAATTTGATCAGATTATTTTAAACAATATTGCGAACTCGGATATGCCTAGCGACTTAACAAAGAATATAGCAACGTATGTAAGGAAGTATGGGGGAGGTCTTTTGACACTAGGCGGAACAAAACAAGTAGGAGGCACAGATTCCCCTCATACATATGTTAAGCAAGACATGCAAGGTAGTTTGTATCAATCTTTGTTGCCAGTGGAATGCGAAGAATATAAACCGCCAATTGCAGTAACAATCGTAATTGATATATCTGGTAGCATGTTAAATCAGGATCCTAATACAGGAAGAAAATTAATTGATATAGCAAAAGAGCAAGCAATAGCAGCGATTAAAGCATTAGACGAAAGAGACTATGTTGGAGTTGTAACATTTGGATCAAAATCAACAGTAGTTATAGATCCAACGCCATTAACAAAACGTCAGAGAGTTATAGACGCAGTACAAGGAATAGAGGGGAAATTAGAAAGTTCAATTTATTCTAATGGTGTTGAAAGAGCAGGGTTGACACTAAGAAGCGTAACTCACGTAAGTAAAAAACACATTTTATTTATTAGCGATGGGGCACCAGGGAGTGGAGATACGACATATATTGCTAAGACAGCAGATAATAAAGCAAATGGAATTTCTACGTCTACAATTGGGTTTGGTAGCAATGTACCACCGCTCAGAAATATGGCAATAGCAGGTGGTGGTAAATATTACTACAGCAGAAAACCTGGGGAACTGTCATTGAAAATTAAAGAAGACTTGCAAAGCGAATTTATCAGAGAATATGATGCAACGAAAAGTTTTAAGCCAGAGACGCCATCAGTACATGAAGTTACAAAAGATGTGAACGAGTCTGACTTACCAGAGATGAACAACTTCTTTGGAACGAGGTTAAAATCAGAAGCAACATCTATTCTATCGGGAGAATATGGGCAACCGATATTGGCGACACATCAAGTTGGTAAGGGAAAGGTAACTTCGCTTTTAACAAGTTTTGCTAAACTTGAAGGGACCGATTGGTTGAACTCAGAAGTAGGGAAAAACCTTTTTAAAAGTTTAATTGCTTATGGATTCCCTAATAAAACGATTAAGAAAAACAATGTTGATGTAACTATAAAACAAGACAATTACACATTAGGGGTTAATGTTTTTTCAAAGGTGAAAGAAGGAACAGTTGAATATAAGGTATATAGATTTAAAAATAGCGAATGGGAAGAATTTGAAACTCTTACAAGCGATTTTATAGGCACTGAGAAGTTCATTACTAATATATTAGAGAAAGGAATATATAAAATTGATGTAAGCGTTACTAATGCAAATGGCAAAACTGAAAAGTCAACTGTCTATCAAGCAATATCATATTCAAACGAGTACGCATTTAGAGACAATCCAGAAGAAGAGGAAAACGTTAAAAAGATATCAGAATTTGAAAATTCAGTGTTGAAAGAAGGCGGAAGAGTTCTTGATGAAAAAATGAATATTTCAGACAATTTGCAACTAAATACTGTGAAGTATATAGACCTTAGGGCTGTTTTAGGTATTATTCTTGTAATTTTATTTTTAATTGACCTAACTTTACGTAAATTCAAGTGGAAACTGATATCTGAAATAATAAGGGAGAAAAAGGATGCAAAGAGTAAGAATTAAGAGTTTAGGCATAGTCGTTATTATCCTATTAACGTTAGTGTTCGTAGGTTGTACGAATAGGAAGCATCCATTAAGTACGCCAATAGAGTTGGAGATAAATGCACAACAGCAAAGGATATATTGGAAACAAGTAGAAGGTGCAACAGGATATATAGTTGATACAGGAAGCAAAAAATATAAGGTAAGAGTGAATTCATTTGATATGAGTTTACTAAGTGATGGGGACTATGATTTTAGAGTTAAGGCAATATCAAGAACATTCAAGGAATCATCATATTCAAATACTTTAAGAGTTACTATTTCTAAATCATCACTCTTAAAATTCATCAATACTAATTCTGTTAAAGAATATCAGTTAGTTGGAATCGGAAGGAACACAGATAAGATATTTAATATACCAAGCGAACATAATGGAATTCCAATCACGTCTATTGGCGATAATGCATTTGAAAACAACCAGAGGATTAAGGAAGTTACAGTTGGCGAGAACATTAAGAAAATTGGAATGGCAGCTTTTTGTAGTGCTAGTAACTTGACCAAGGTAACGTGTAATGAAAAATTGGATTCAATAGGAGAATCTGCATTTGAAGATTGTAAGAGTTTAAAAGAAGTGTATATTAGTTCTTCTGTAAGTGAAATATCTAAAAAAGCGTTTAAAGGATGTACTTCGCTACAGTCAGTCAATTTACCAAACGGTCTAAGCGAAATTGCCGAAAGCGTATTTGAAAATTCTGGCATAGATGAGATACGTGTCCCAAACTCAGTTAATGTAATAAGAGAATATGCATTTGCAAGAACAGATAAACTTAAAAATTTAGAACTTGGGGAAAATGTTCAAAAGATTTCAGATTACTCATTTTATGAGACAGGTGAATTGAGAGAATTTATTGCTAATACAAAACTTGAAGAAATAGGGATGTCAGCATTTGAAAAATCAAAGTCTCTAAGTAAGCTTGTATTGAACAATTCACTAAAAAATATAAGGCAGAATGCCTTTAAAGAATGTGCTAATTTGTTAGAAGTAAACACCCCAGAAAGTATTGAGCAAATTGAAAAAGATGCTTTTAAAGAGACGGCTATACTAAATAATCAAAGCGGTCTTGCATATGTTGATAAATGGGTAATAGGGACAACTAATAGCGACATCACTGAAGTATTGCCAAAAGAAGAAACATTAGGGTTGTCGGACTACGCATTTTTTGACAATAAAAAAATAAAGAAGTTCGTTACTCCTAGCACATTAAAATATTTAGGATCATCATGTTTTGAAGAATGTAGTGAACTTAATAATGCAAGCATTACTAGGGCAATTAGAATTGGCGATAGAGCGTTTAAAAATTGTGTAGCACTAAATGTCGGAACTCTGCCTAGCGAATTAGAAGGGATTGGAGAGGACGCATTTCTAAATACTTTGAATTATAAAAATAGTGTATCAACGATAACGGTTGGGAATTGGTTGGTGGGGCATAAATTAAAAACAATCGCAAATTTAGTTGTTGACAATAGCACGGTAGGGATAGCAGATTTTGCATTTAAAAATAGAGATAATATAAGAAAAGTAACATTTGGGAATAGTCTCAAATACATAGGAAGAGGAGTATTCTTTGCAAATCAAAAATTGAAGGAAGTTACCATTCCTGATAGCGTAGTAGAAGTCGGAGAATATGCCTTTGCACAAATGGCAGAACTTATTAAAGTAAAACTGCCAAACAACATGACAGAAATTAAAAATTCAGTATTCTACGAGTCAGCCAAACTAACAGAAGTTGATTTTGGGAACAACCTAAAAAAGATAGGGAACTATGCTTTCTACAGAACGTCTATAGAAAAATTAGATTTACCAACGTCAGTAACATCAATTGGGAAGGCAGCATTCTATGAAAATAAGAGATTAACAGAAGCAAACATTGAGGGAGATTTGGAATATATTGGTGATTACGCCTTTTATGCAAATACAAATCTTGAAAGAGTTAAGTTTGGGAAAAAACTAAAGAAGATAGGAAATTATAGTTTTTATATGGCACATTTGCTCAAAAATCTTAAATTAGAAGAAGGAGTTGAAGAGATAGGCGACTATGCATTTGCGGAAGCGAGAAATTTACAAACTGTTGTCTTGCCAACTACAATGAAATCATTAGGTATAAGATCCTTTGAAAAAGCAACAAGTTTGGACAAAATAGATTTGGGTGGGACATCAAGAATAGGAGACTATGCTTTTGCGTCATGCACACAATTAAAAAGCGTACTGATAACGAAGAAGCAGAAAAAGTTAGGAAAACACTTATTTGCAGATGCTGAGCCAACTATATATATGGAGAGAGGAGTTGATGAAAAGCAATTTGATGTTGCTTGGAATTCGGGCAATTCGGTTGTGATTTCTGGCATTGAATCAAATACAATTGAAATACAAGAAGGAACGATAAGAAATTACAATCAGTATAAGACAATTGTTCCATTGCAAATGCCAAATAAAAAACTAGTGGGATACGTTAATTCCACAACTGGAGACCGCATAGAACCTAAAGAAATTGCCAATGTTAAAATGGGCACTGTGATAGAGTTAATTTGGGAATAAGATGCACATTGATATTCAACAAAAAGTCTTAAACCCTCAATTAAATATCTATGTTAAATGACGTATCTAATCCGATTAATTTAGTATAACATTAATTATTAAACAACACTTTAAGGACATAATTTGGCTTACCTTAGAAAAATATCTCAATCATGCAGTATCATAAGAAACATAAGTAGACTTTATTTTTTATAAAATAGGCGAACTTTTTAAGGGCAATATATAAATATTTATTATATAATTATATTTAATATGGCGTTTGAAGATTTTAGAAAAACAATTTATCAAATTAATAAGGGCGAAGAGAAGGCATCAGTAATTATTTTGATTACAGATGAACCATATTTCCTTTTATCTGCTAGAAATATGATAAAAAAACTTGTAGTACCAGAAGAAATAGATTTCAACTATTCATCTGTATACGGAAGAGATAGTTTGTCATCTTTGATAGAAACGGCAGATATGCAATCCTTTTTTGCGAATCACAAATATCTTGTATGCACAATTGATGATAAGGCAGACAACGCTACTGAAGTTGAGTTGTCAAAATTCAATTCAGAAAACGCTACTTTATTTATTTTATCTGGTAGTGAAAACTCAAGAATATTGAGCAAAGTAAAAAATGCAAAGATTATAAATGCCCACTCATTATCAGAAGATGAACTAAACTATGAGTGTGGAAAAATTCTACAAAAATACGGAATCAACGATATTGAATATCAAGCAAAAAATCTGATTATACAAAAATGTGGCAAATCAATTTCCTTGGTTAATGCAGAAGTATCGAAACTTGTCGCTTTCAAAAAAAACACTATAACAACTAAAATTGTAGATGAACTAGTATCAGATAATATGGAATTCAAGATATACGAGTTGTCGCAAGCATTGGCAAAAAAGGAATTTGATAAGTCATTTAAGATACTTGATGAATTAATCCGTACTGGACTAAAACCAATGGATTTACTTGGGGCAATACATAAATATTTCAGACAAATGTTGCATGCATTAATTAACAAGGACATGAAAAACGATGAGTTGTCCATATATATGGAGATTAGCCCAGGGGCACTATTTTATTTAAAAAAAGCGGCTTCTGCATATAGCCAAGTGCAGTTGAAGGAAATTGCAGACTACATGTTTATGTTGCAGTATAAGGTTGTAAGTGGCAGAAGGGACGCAAATATGATTTTAGATTCAGCAATCGCAAGGCTGATACAAATGTGAGGAAAGTGTGGAAAGTTTTCAAGTGTTTTTTAAAAATATAGATGCATATTTTGCAATAGATATAGCGGTACTTTTAACGGTGCTAATAGTAATGATTGTGTTCTTTTTGTTTAAGAAAAATATAAGAATACCAATATTCCTCATTTCAATGTTTTCAATTGAATTGCTTTGCATGATAGGTAGCAGTTTCCTTGAAAACAAAAAGTTGCTGATAGCAAAATATGTTCTACATTATTTCAACATATTCATTTTGATTGCATTCGCAGTTGTATATCAAAGCGACTTGAGAGACTTAAACCAAAGGTTGTTTGCGAATAGGAAACATAAAGGTAAAAACAAAGTTTCAACAGATGATTTGATGGATGCTACAGAGCACATCTTAACTGCATGTCAGAATATGGCAAAGCAAGATGTAGGTGCGATTATTATCATCGAGGAAGAAGAGGAACTTAATAAATCAATTATTGAAAGTGGAACATATTTGGATGCAAAGATTTCTTCTGGTTTGCTTGAAAGTATATTCAACACAAAGGCTCCTTTACATGATGGAGCAGTTGTAGTTAAGGGGGACCGTATTGTCGCCGCAGGATGCTTCCTAACCTTAACAGAAAGTAAGGATTTAGATAAGAGGTATGGAACAAGGCACAGAGCAGCTCTTGGGGTTACAGAACAATCAGATGTATTGTCCATTGTTGTAAGTGAAGAAACAGGTATTATTTCCGTAGCAAGAAGAGGGACACTAAGGACATATATCACAATGGAAGTCTTGAAGGCAGAAATTGAGAAGTCATATAGAATCAGCCAAGTAGATACAACAGTAGAGAGTTTAAGGAATAGTATTAATAATGGAAATTAGATGTGGCGAAATTTTAGTTCCTAATAAGTCTGTTGACCTACGAAATTGGTCCGTTGTTTCTTGCGACCAGTTTACTACAGATAAAGAATATTGGGATAGCATACGCAATAAAAAAGAAGACTTTCCAACCGCAGCAAAGTTAGTAATTCCAGAAGTATACTTACCACTAGAAGATGAAAATAAGGAAATTGAGGAAGTACAACATGAAATGAAAAAGTACTTGGACGATAAAATCTTTGATGTGATAACAAAAAATGCAGTATGTATTCAGAGAACTTTTCCAAGTGGAAACAAGCGAATAGGAATAGTTTGCGAGATAGATTTAGAGGAATATTCATTTAATCTCTCAGATAAGGCAAAGATACGTTCAACCGAAGAAATAGATGAAAACAAGGTGAAAACAAGGCTAAAAGTACGTGAGGGGGCACCACTTGAACTGCCACACATCATAATTTTCGCCGATGACGTCAAAGGTATGTTCATTCCTAAGGAAATTAATTCAGCTCAAAAAGAGTTGTATTCATTTGAAGGGAAGAAGAATGCAGGCGAAATAAAAGGCACTTTAATTTCATCAAGGAAGGTTATAAGCGGATTTAAGAAATATAAAAAACATATGAAAAAGAAATATCCAAATGACAACATTCTATTCTTGGTGGGCGACGGCAATCATTCATTAGTAGCGGCAAAGAAGTATTGGGAAGGAATAAAAAGAGAATTAACAGAGAAAGAAAAAAAGAATCACAAGGCACGTTTTGCACTTTGTGAAATTGTAGACATAAACAGTTTAGAGACTTTTCAATCAATCAATCGAGTACTTACAAATGTAGATAAAAAAGCCGTAAAAAATTTTTTTGGTACTGAAGAAAACATACTTGATTACTCAAAAGTACAAAATAAAAACAGCATTGAAACTTTAATAGATGTTGATAAGAAGATAGACGAATTTTTGAAAGAAAATCCAAAGGCAAAAAAGGAATACATATATACAGAGGAAGAAATAGAGAATGGTCAAAAAGGTTCAAGTCTAATATTTCTAGTACCAACAATTAAGAGAAGTGATTTATTTCCATATTGCATTGCTCACGGCAATCTACCAAAGAAAACATTTTCAATTGGAGTTGGGGAAGAAAAAAGATATTATTTAGAAGCGAAGAGGATATAAAAATGAAAGTTTGTAAGTTCGGTGGGACATCAATGGCAAACGCCAATACAATTAGTAGAGTTGTTAAGTTAATAGAAAATGATAGTGATAGAAAAATTATTGTAGTATCAGCACCAGGGAAAAGAGATAAGACAGATATTAAAATAACTGACGTACTCTATCAATGTTATGACGAAGTAGAAAAAACTGGTAAATGCGATAAGTCATTTAAAATAATAGTAGACAGATTCAACACAATTATTTCAGAACTTAAAATTAAGTTAGATATAACAGACTTGCTTAAAAAAATGAAAAGTGAGTTTGAAAAAGAAAAATCAAAAGATTATATAGCATCAAGAGGCGAATATCTAAGTGCACTAATTCTAGCAGAGAAGTTGGGTTATGAATTTATAGATGCAACAGAGTTGATTAAGTTCAATGATGATAAAGAATTGCAACTAGAATATTCATATGATTTAATCTCACAAAAACTCAAGAAGGTTAAGAAGGCAGTTGTTCCTGGATTTTATGGGGCAACACCATCTGGCAAAGTTAAAACATTTTCACGCGGTGGTTCTGATATAACAGGGGCAATAGTTGCAAGAGCAGTATCTGCAAGCATTTATGAAAACTGGACAGACGTAAACGGATTTTTAAGTGCAGACCCAAGAATAGTTGATGATCCAAAATTGATATCATATTTGAGTTATAAAGAGTTAAGAGAGTTAGCATACATGGGTGCTGAGGTTCTACACCCAGAGTCGATATTCCCAGTAAGGAGTATTGGAATTCCAATAAACATTAAAAACACATTTAATGAAACGCATCAAGGAACAATGATTGTAGCAGCGAAAGATTTGCCAAAACAAGACAATGTAATAACTGGTATATCTGGACGTAAAGGGTTCACAATTATAAATATTGAAAAAGACATGATGAATGCTGAAATTGGATTTGCTAGAAAAGTCCTTTCGGTTCTCGAAGAGGAACATATTTCATTTGAACATATGCCATCAGGTATTGATACGTTGTCAATAGTAATTAGAGATGAGCATATTGTAAACAAGATGCAGAAAGTAATATCAAAGATTAATGGAATAACGAATGCAGATAATATAGACATTCATAGTGGACTTTCGTTGATTGCAACAGTTGGACATAATATGGCATCTAGACAAGGAACTGCAGCAAAGATATTTGAAGCCTTAGCAAGTAAAAATATTAACATAAGAATGATTGATCAAGGGTCAAGTGAGTTAAATATCATTGTAGGGGTAGATACTTTTGATTATGAAAAAGCAATTTGCTCTATATATGATGCATTTAATTAAAGTAAACAGTAGTTATGCAAAAACTCAAAAAAATCTAATTTTGCGAAGCAAGCCATCTTGCGATATCAAGAATCCTTATACCCTCGTAATCTCTTTCTGGATGTTTTGTCCTAGCAATAATAATTTTTGGGTAAGCATCCCTAATTGAAAGTAGAGGAGAAACTTCACGTTTTAATGTCTCCTCCCACGAGATATCGTCGCAAACTTGAATATAAGTTTTAATATCGTCTTTAATAGCCACGAAATCAACCTCTTTTTCTCCAAGTTGTCCTGTATATACTTCAAAGCCTCTGCGTAGCAATTCAATGGCGACGATATTTTCATATAAGTGTCCAATGTCAGAATTTTTTGTTCCTATAGTTGCATATCTAAGCGAGAGATCTGCTACGAAGTATTTTTTATCTGATTCTAAGCATCTCTTGCTTTTGATGTCGTATCTACTAAACGGATAAAATAAGTAACTGCGACAAAGATAGCCAATATATGAACCACAAGTCTTATCATTTGTCTTATAAGTTTTTGAAGAAAGAGTGTTGGCGATATTTCTTATTGATGTCTTATTTCCAACGTTATCCATAAGGAAGTCAACAATCACATTTAGGAGGACTTCATTTTCAACTTTAAATTTAGTAATAATGTCCTTAGTTATTGTAGTGCGTACAATGCCCATTAAATAATCTTTTGCATAACTCATATCACTATAAAGATATGAGCCAGCCATACCGCCAATATTAATGAATCTATCAAAAGCAATATCTATGTCTTTTTCATCATAATATGTGAGAAATTCTTGGAACGAAAAAGGGAAAACACTAATTTCAAAGACTCGTCCGCCGATTAGAGTCGCTAAATCGCTAGACAATAAGAAAACATTTGATCCAGTCAAGAACATATTAAAACGCTCTTCCTCGTGCAAACTAATTATTGGAAGTTCAAAATCTTTACAAAGTTGTATTTCATCAATAAATAAAAAGTTTTCTTTTGTGCTGTCATAATGTTGATCAACATATTCATATAATAGATCTCTAGATTTTAGAGTTTCAAACTCATTCAAGTTTAGATTGATATGTATTATGTTTAAATTTTTGTTCTGCTTACGAAGGTAACTAATAAAAGAATCTATAAGTTTGGATTTTCCAGAACGATGTATCCCAGTAATTACCTTTATATCAGGGACATTCATAACATTTATTAGTCGCTGTATATAGTTTTTTCTATCAATTAATTTCATAAACACCTTATTTATATTAAATCCTATTTCGCAAAAACTGTCAAATCACTTAAGTGCGAACTTTAATAACGATATTCAATAAGAAAGAATCTTGAAAAACTCCCATATAAAACATTTTTACATAAATTTAACGGTTTAGACAATCGTTCTGATTTGCTAATTGTCGCATAGCGACAACAAAATGTCGTTTTTTATTTTAAAAATGTCGCAACTGTGATAAAATAACTGTGTCGGAGGCGTATTTAATGAAGAATTATATTGAGTCTGAAATGTTAGAATTAAAAGGTAAATATACAGAAGGAATTACGAAAGAAATTGTATCTTTCCTTAATGCTGAAGGAGGAACTATTCTAATCGGTGTAGAAGATGACGGTGTTGTAATTGGTGTAGAACACGTGGATGACGTGCTAAGAAAGATATCCGATGTAATAACGAGTCAGATTGAACCGAATCCACAAGACGAAATACATTCAGAAATACAATTTGATGAAGGGAAGGTAATTATTGCAATTCAAATTAAAAAGGGCAGTAATTATATTTATTGTCAAAAGAAGTATGGTTTTTCGTCTAGCGGTTGCACTATTAGAATAGGTACAACATGCAAAGAGATGACTCCTCAGCAGATAAAAACTAGATACGAAAAAAAATTTATTGATAACGAGTATATGCTTAAGAAAAGAGCAAGCATATCGGATTTGTCATTCAGAGTACTTAAAGTATATTATTCTGAAAAAAATTTTCATTTGGATAATAAATCGTTTGAAACAAATTTGAATTTGAGAAATGAGTCTGGTGAATATAATTTGTTGGCGGAGTTACTGGCGGATCGAAATAATATACCGTTTATTTTTGTTAAATTTAAAGGGGAAAACAAGGCATCAATATCTGAAAGAAGTGATTATGGGTACGGATGCATTTTGAGTATATATGAAAAAATTAAAGATAGATTAAAAGCCGAGAATATATGTGTTTCTGATACGACTGTTAGACCAAGGCGTGATAAATTTTTATTTGATTATGATTGCGGAAACGAAGCAGTTATAAATGCTTTAGTACACAATGATTGGGCAATTACAGAACCTCAGATTTCAATGTTTAACAATAGGCTTGAGATACTATCGCATGGGGGACTTCCTAGTGGGATGACAAAAGAAGAATTCTTTGCTGGAATTAGTCGACCAAGAAATGCAACTCTAATGAGAATATTTTTGAATATGGGACTCACAGAACATACAGGGCATGGAATCCCAACCATTGTAGAAAAATATGGAGAAGGGGTTTTTGAGATTGGAAACAATTACATAAAATGTACAATTCCTTTTGATGAAGAAGTTGTAAGGCAAATAAACGATAAAAATATAAGTTATGATGTAGTTATAAATGCAAGATTCAGCAATACAGAAAAGAAGGTTATTAAAGTTTTAATTGAAAATCCAAATATAAAGTCATCAGAAATCGCTACAAAACTAGGAGTAACTAAGAGGACAATAGAAAGAACTCTCAAATCTTTGAAAGAGAAGGAAATCATAGAAAGAGTTGGGGCAAAGCATGATGAAAGTTGGGCTGTAGTAAGGTAACCCTTCAATGGCAGATTAATGTTAATGTTGAAGTAATCTTAAGAATTCGTTAATTTTGGGTGGAATTCCACCTAAAATTAATGTCTATACTGGTTGTGTTATATGGCTGTAATAGATTTTAATTTCAGGCACATATGCCAAAATATCAGCAAATTCTCTGATGTGCTTTAACGGCTGTGTATCTCCCCATTCCTCCATTTTTCTTGCGTTTCTTTTATTCATAATTTTGCTTAAATAATTCAAGATAATTGTGGATGCTTTAATTAACATTATTGTGAGGCTAATTTGAGAATTGTATGTAGTCATTCTAATTAGTCTCTAAATTCGTTAGTTTTAGGTGGAATTCCATGTAAAATTGACGAATATATGTTGAATGGGGTATGTTGTCATGTTAAACTAATTTTGATAAAAGGAGGTGTGGAACAAGTAGTTATTCTAGAGAAAAATAGATTATGATAATTAAACGTGATTATTACCTAAAGAAAATTATAAAAAAAAGTTGGAACGGTCGTATTAAAATAATTACCGGCGTAAGAAGATGTGGCAAGTCGTTTTTATTATTCAATTTATACCGGGATTACTTATTATCCAAGGGGGCTAGGGAAGAACAAATCATTTCAATTGCCCTTGATGCGAGAGAGAATTTTAAGTATAGAGATCCGTTTAAACTTTATGATTACATAAAAGAAAGGACTAAAAACAAGAATGAGACTTATTATGTTCTAATTGATGAAATACAACTATCTGAGGCTGTTAGAAATCCATACATTGATAGCAAAGAGAAAAGCATAACATTTTTAGACATTTTGTTAAGTCTAATGAAACAGCCAAATTTAGATATTTACGTAACAGGAAGTAATTCTAGGATGCTATCAACTGATGTCCTCACGCAGTTTAGAGATCGTGGTGATGAGATATACATAACCCCTTTATTATTTAGTGAAGTGTACGATTTATATGAAAATAAAAGTTTAGCCTTGAAGGATTATATGGCATATGGAGGAATGCCACACATTTATACTTTAGAAACTGATGAAGAGAAGAGTAACTATTTAAAAGGACTATTTAAGGAGACGTATATTAAAGATATTCTTGAAAGGAACAATATACATAATGAGTCGGTAATACTCGAGTTGCTGCTGAACTTTATATCTTCCATAATTGGATCTCTAACCAATCCTTCAAAACTTTCAAAAAGATTTTTATCTGAACAGCAACAAAAAGTTTCTCAAAGTACAATCGCAAGATATCTTAATTTTTTTGAGGAATCATTTATTATTTCTCATGCCAATAGATATGACGTAAAGGGATCAAGATATTTTTCAACAACATTAAAATATTATTTTGTTGATATAGGACTTAGGAATGCAATATTAAATTTTAGGCAAACAGAAGAATCTCATATCATGGAAAATATTATTTACAATGAGTTGTTTCGCAGAGGATATAATATAGACGTTGGGGTCATTGAATATGATGATAAAAAAGATGATAGGAGAAAAATAACGCAACTTGAAGTAGATTTTGTTATAAACCAAGGGCATAAACGGTATTATATCCAATCAGCATTGAACTTAAATAATGAAAATAAAATCAAACAAGAAACCGCATCACTTAAACAAATTAAAGACTCATTTAAGAAGATTGTAATTGTAGGAGATTATCTTGTTCCAAGGCATGACGATGATGGCATTCTATATATCAGTATTTATGATTTTTTATTAGATGAGAAAATAATTGATTTATAAAACAGTTTGCTCATGTAAAAAATGTCATATATTAGGTTTTGAGCGTTGAGACTATTAGTCATTTATTTATTTTGTTCACAAATCCTAAATAGTCGTACAACACATTAAATCACACTTTTTATTCAGAAAGTGTGTAAAAAATCACATAATACGCAGAAAAAACGTGATTTATTAAGGTTTATAAGGGTTTAAAGGGTATAATATAGATAACCACGAGCACGGAGGTATATCAATTGGAAAGGTTTATTTTAGAAGAACTGAATAAGTGGAAAGTGTCAAAATATAGGAAACCACTTATTCTGCGTGGAGCAAGACAAGTAGGAAAGACGTGGGCTATGCAAGAATTTGGCAAGAGTTTTGAGTCAGTTGCGTACTTCAGTTTTGACCGAAACGACGAGTATAAGCAGTTTTTTAAAACAACGAAAGACCCATTTCGTATTATGCAAAATCTTTCATTTTCAAGCGGACAAAAAATAGATAAGGGAACTCTAATTATTTTTGACGAAATACAAGAGTGTAATGACGCACTAAATTCTTTAAAATATTTTTGTGAGGAAGCAGGTGAATATTGTGTAGTATGTGCTGGTTCACTGCTTGGACTTGCCTTATCAAAAGGTTTTCCTGTCGGCAAAGTTAATTTCATTGATATGGGACCCATGACTTTCTCAGAATTTCTGATTGCTAACGGAGATAAGAATCTTTATGAATATATGACTAATATTGACAGAATAGAAAACATTTCTGATGCCTTTTACAATCCGCTTTGCGAAAAACTCAAGATGTACTTTATCACTGGGGGGATGCCAGAGCCTGTAAAATTCTGGACGCAGGAAAGGGATGTAAAGTTGGTAGATGAGGGGTTAAAGGATATTATAGACTCGTACGAAAACGATTTTGGCAAGCATCATGAAGATTTCAAGGAGGAAGAGGCTAGATACGATATTCAAAAGATAACTCTTATATGGAAGTCAATTTTTGCACAGTTATCTAAAGACAAAAAGAAATTCACTTACTCAAAAGTTAAAGAAGGAGCGAGAGCGAGGGAGTATGAGAGTAATCTTCAATGGCTTGTAAATGCAGACATAGTTAAGAAAATCTTCAAAGTGTCAAAACCAGCCCTTCCGCTTGGGGCTTATCAACAAGGGGAATTTTTTAAAATCTATCATATCGACGTTGGACTTCTGCGTAGTCAATCAAAGTTGAGTTATAAAGCATTCACAGAAGGTGATAGGCTGTTTAAAGAGTTTAAGGGTGCGTTGAGTGAAAATTTTGTATTGCAAAGTCTAATTCGGTTATATGACTCGGAACTGTATTACTGGGCTAATGACAGATATGAAGTAGATTTTATAATACAATCCGAGAACGATATAATCCCGATAGAAGTAAAGTTGGGAAAGAGTGTTTCGTCTCCGAGTATTAGTGAGTATAAGAAAATGTACGAAGGTGAAACTCCGCTCGTTGTAAGGTATTCATTAAAGAATCTTACCTTTGATGGCAATGTGCTAAATATCCCACTATTCTTGATAGATCAAACGAAACGTTTGATAGCGTTGGCAAAGGAGGAACGAAAATAAAGGGACAATTTTGCGAAGTTCTGATTAACATATAGTTTAAACGTAATTTAAAAATTCGTTAGTTTTAGGTGGAATTCCAGATAAAATTAACGTTACAACCTTAATAATTAGGGAAAGGCTAGCCCCCTTTGGATAGAATTTAATTAATCGCTTATATGTTCGCCTTTGAATTGAGCATTTAAATCATCAATTGCTGCGTCAACTCCAATAGATTTTGTTTTAGCATTTGAGTATGAAACCTTAAGAAGAATAGGTGTTAAAAGAGTAGTCAATATAATTAAAATCAATGCGTAAGGGACAATAGATTTGCTGATAATTCCCGCATTAGTTCCCTTATCAATACAAACGAGTAATACTTCAGCACGAACCATCATTCCAAGTCCGACACGAAGACTGTCCTTAAAACTAAATCTACAAGCAAGTGCTCCTAAACCGCAACCGAGTAATTTACCCAATATTCCAGCGATTATAAACATCACTCCGAATAGAACAAAACTAGGATCGAAGTTTTGGAAGTCTGCGTTAATACCAATCATTGCAAAGAATACTGGAGTGAATATTAAGTACTTTGCAGATTCAATTTTTTCATCTATATATTCCGATTCCTTTATACCAGCGAGGATTAATCCAGCAACATATGCACCAGTGATATCTGCAACTCCAAAAAGTTTTTCAGCAGCATATGAGTATAAGAAGCAGATTGCAAAACCTAAAATTGGAAGCCTTCTTCTATGTGGATATCTTCTTGCAAATGAGTTCATAGCGGTACGGATAACAATCCCGAGTATTGCAGATACGACAAAGAATAAAATAATAAATCCAATCATTTTAGGAATGTTACCAGATGATGTTGTGCCTGGATTTTTTAGACCGATTAAGAATGACAAAAGGATAATGCCGACAATGTCGTCCAATATAGCAGCGGCAATAATTGCATTTCCAACTTTAGAGTTTAACTTGTTTAATTCCTTTAAAGCGGCAACAGTAATGCTAACAGATGTCGCAGAAAGTACAGCACCATAGAAAACATAGGTGATTGCTTTTTCTGAATTTAATGCAGTAAATTTTCCAAGTGCTCCCCATGCGACGAGGAATCCAAAGAATAATGGGAATGCTACACCGAGAATGGTTATCAAAAAAGCAGGGAAACCAATCTTCTTAAATTGTTTTAAATCAGTTTCTATACCAGCAGAAAACATGATAAGGATTACGCCAATCTTTGCGATAACTTCTAAAGGTTGCATTAATTCAGAATGGAATAGAGTAGGACCAAGCTTGCTTGAAAGTCTTGCTAGTCCAAGAAGAAGTCCAGTTAAAATCATGCCAAATATTTGAGGTAGACCAAGTTTTTTACCCAACAGAGAAAGTAATTTTGAGAAAAGAACAATAACTCCTAAAGGCAATAAAATTTCAAATGCTTCAAATTTCATTTCGTACTCCAAAATGTCATAAATTTCTGCAACAACAGTTTACTCTTGAGGTAATTAAAAGTCTATAAAATGGGCTTTAAAATAAAAAAACCCAACCGAAATTGAGTTTATCTCTGGTGACCCACCGGAGGCTCGAACTCCGGACAACCGCATTAAAAGTGCGATGCTCTACCTACTGAGCTAGTGAGTCATGATTGGCAGGGGTAGCAGGATTTGAACCTACGAATGTCAGAATCAAAATCTGATGCCTTACCGCTTGGCGATACCCCTAGGTGTCAAACCGTTCTGCAACAAAAATATGACTTGTTTAATTATAGTAGTTGAAATTAAAAATAACAAGCAAAAAACTTAAGTAGAGGTGTCTATTTTAAGATGGAAGGTATCAATATTAGTAATTTAATATATTAATAAATTAACAAATAATTATTTGGAGCGTGAATTTTGGCTATTGATTGTCAATATCAAAGACAAATGTTGAATTCTCTTGACCTACAAAATCAGGTTAAATATAATAAACTTATCGTGAGTGTTAAAGATAAATTTTTATTAGAACTTAAGGATATTGGGAAGATATATGACACCAACAATATATATACGATTGGCGTCAGACATATTAATTTAAGGCTAAATTTAAATGAGTTCGTAACTATTGAAGGCGAATCGGGCTCGGGTAAATCAACGCTCCTAAACGTTATTGCATCTAACGACACCTATGAAGAAGGTGAAATGTACTTCAAAGGGGTTGAGACTTCCCACTACTCAGAACAAGATTGGGATAAATATAGAGAAAATAACATATCGTTTATATTCCAAGACTTTAATATACTTGAAAATTTAACAGCACTTGAAAATGTAGAACTAGCACTTTTTTATATGAGGGATGTAGTAGAAAGAAAAGAAAAGGCTAAAGAATTAATTAAACGTGTTGGACTTGAACAACAAATGAATCAGAGAGCGAGTCAGTTATCTGGAGGAGAAAAACAGAGAACAGTTATTGCAAGAGCACTCGCAAAAAATTCGCCAATTATTTTGGCTGATGAACCAACAGGAAATTTGGATAGTAAATCTGCTGAGGGGATTGCAGAATTACTTAAAGAAATATCTGCAGATAAATTAGTAATAGTTGTTACGCACAACGCTGAATACTTTGAAAAGTATGCGACAAGAAAAATCAGAATTCATGATGGGACAATTGTCTCAGATGAGAATGTTTCAAAAGAAGCAATAAAATCTACTGAGTGGGGAGAGGATACTAATAGAACTTATAACGTGAAGAAAAATGTATTCTGGTTGGGATCTCTTAATTATAAAAGCAGACCAAAGTTCACAATCCTTATGTCGGCAATCCTGTTAACATTTTCAATAGCACTGTTTGCGATAATAAGCATCTTTGCTGATCAAATAAGGAAACCTTTAACTCAACCGATTACAGGCAATCCAATAAATGGGAAAACCATTATTAAGAATGTAGAAGGGAAAGAAATAGGAGAACATGAACTTGATAAAATTGTAAGAGAGACAAAGGCAAATTTTGTATTCAAAAACAATGAATACTCTGAGATAAGTGCAAAACTTGACACATCAGACGGCAGACAAAATACTATTACCTTTCTATACGATCCATATAGATATGATTTAAAAGGTAATGAATGTGTGTTATATGTGTCGCATTCATTGGCACATAACGTTAATTATATAAAAGCAATATTAAAGGCATTAAAAATTGACGTTTCTAAAATCAAAATAAAAAAGACATTAAAGCAAAACACAATAAGCGTATATTGTTCTAGAGAAACAATGTATAGGTACGGAGAAGTTTTAAAAAGTTTAAATAGCGAAGTTGAGATTGGGAACAGAAAGGCAAATATCTTTAGATATAAACCAGTAAAAGATTTAGAGAAAGGACATATTAGATTGGTAAATCTTAAATACTGGATAGGGGAAACAAATAAGATATTTTTAAACAAGTTCGGATCTAAGGCATATGTAATTGATGATAAAGACAAAAAAGATTCTTCTGAATTAGGAACAGTTATAGAAATGAATGAAGAAGAATATAACGAAGTATTTATGGGGACATTGCCAGAGAGTAGCGAGATTGCACTATACTATAAAAATAATGCGATTGCTAAAAAGAGATTGACTAAGTTGAATAGTGATTATATGTATCTATTTTCAAACGATAAGATATACTTGCCAGATGCAGCGGATTCATTCATCTATGACTTGTTAGCGTACATTGGTTTAATCGTTGCGGGAATATTGATTGGAATATTAGTGAGCATCATATTCTCAAAGAACGTAGGTGTACTGAGCAACGATTTTGCAATATACAGAACATTGGGAATTTCAAGACAGCATGCAAAAATGTCTCTATATATCCAAATGTTATTTATATTCTTGCCAAACATAATTCTGTTGCCTTTCTTATCGTTGATTGCGACGATAATTCCTAATAGCATAGTAAAATTTATATCGCCAGTGAACTATCTAGTTATCGAACTTATGATGTTCAGTATAGTAGAGGTTGTAGCATTAAGATTTAATAGAAAAATATTCAAGACTTCAATTAGGAAGTCCTTAAGTAGAGGTTCAAAATGATTGAGTTGAAGAATATTAATAAAGAATTTGCAGATGGCAAGAGACGAAATAGGGTTCTAAAAGATATATCTATCACATTCCCAGAGAAGGGATTGTATGCAATATATGGGAAGTCAGGTTCTGGGAAAACAACGCTATTAAACATTTTGGGTGGATTAGACAAGCCGAATAGTGGCAAAATTACATTCGATGGTCAAGAATATGGTTATATATCAGACAATGTACGAAATAAGAATATTGGGTTTATATTTCAAAACTATTATCTAGAAAGAGATGCGACAATAGAGCAAGTTCTTGCTAACCAGATGATGATAGCAGGGATAGATGATGAAGATGAAATAAAGAGAAGAAGTGAGATCGTTTTAGACCTAGTTAATCTTGCCAGATTTAAACATAAAACAACTAATTCACTGTCGGGTGGTCAGAAGCAAAGAGTAGCAATTGCAAGAGCCCTGATTAAAGGAGCAAATGTTATATTGGCTGATGAACCAACAGGAAACTTGGATGCGGAGAATACATTCCTCATAATGGATATTTTAAAAGAAATATCAAAAACGAAGTTGGTTATCTTAGTTACTCATGAACAAAATTTAATTGAACAATACAGCGATGCTCATATTGAGTTAGTTGATGGAGAAATTAAATTTAAAAGTAGCCCAAAAACTGATTACGTTACAGGTTATGAAAACAACAGTATAATTTTTGAACAGTCAACGGCAGTGCATACTGGAAGACTATTTAGAGTAAATAAAAAAAATAAGAAAGCAACACAGTACGATACGGCAACTAAGTTTAACAGTGCTGGTAATATTTTTAAACAGATATTCATAATTTCGTTAGCAATAGTTTTGGCATTTTTCTCAATGAAGATTTTTGATTATTCAAGAGTAAAGGTTGAGAGAAAAAACATTACTAGCATGCAGAGATTGTTAAAGTTGAGCGACTATTCAGAAATTATAAAACTAGAGAGGGATAGTTATAGTAGAGTTGACTATTTCACGTTAAACAGTATAAATGGAAAATTTACAGTTAGAGACCTTGCAAGACTAGGTGTAGTAAATGAAAAGTATGTTAAAAAATCAAGCGATCTATTAGCGGAAAAAGATTTGAAAACTGGTAAGATGCCAGGACACAATGAGGTTCTATTGAGTGAAGGAATGGCAAAATCAATAAGAAAACAACTAAAACTCAAAACCATTAAGAGCGATTCCTTTATAAAAGCATTAGAGTTTGATGCGAAGTATAAAGTAGTTGGGTTAGTAAAGGGCAATGACAAAAGTGTATATTTCTGCCAGCAAGATTATGTAAATACGATTGGATTATATGACAACCTTGAGATTGAAGATAGAGGCGTTATTCGTACCAACCCAGAAAATCCAACAGAGTTGCAAGAAATTAGATCTAAAGTATATTTCGGAGAAGAAACTCAATTTTCAAAGATGACTACAGCCATTCGAGAAAGCGACTCTGAAACATTAGCCGACGATGAAGTAATTATGGAAATTAATAGATCTGCTATGTACAAGATTAGAAATGTAGTACCTATGGAAACGGCGAACGCAGATTTACTTGGTGGCGAGGGAAAGATTCAAATCAAGGATTCGAGAGTCTTTGTTAAACAAATTAGATTACAGCCAACTGGAAGTGGCGAAAGCGATATTGTTTTTAGAGTTAATAAAAGAACGATGTCTAACTTGTTATCACAAATTGCTCCTAACTTGGAAAAGTTGAAGGATAGCAATGCAATAGATAATGCATATTTTTTGATATCTGCCGAGAACAAAGAACAGATGAGGAAATTATCGGTAGCACTTGATAAAGCAAGATTACAAGAGCCAAACATAAGCGAATATTATAAGAAGCAAGAACAGTTACAAAGAGATGGAATGCAGACGGTCTTATTGATAGTATTTGGGGCTATGGTATTACAGTTCCTCATATATTACTTTATTGAAAAATCAGAGAGTATTAAGAATAGACAAGAATATGGAATCCTTAGAGCGGTTGGCGTAAGTAGGGGCAATCTACTATTTAAGGAGTTCATAAATACCTCAAAAGGGAACTTTATCACGTTGAGTATATGCTACTTTCTAGCAGTTCTTATGATTATAGTTAGATATGCAATACTTGGAGTGACTGTTGGACAATTTATATTAATCAGTATAGGGATGTGTTTGGGAGTAATGGTACTGCTCACTGGACTATCATTGTTGCCATATCTATTCGTCATTCATAGTACCCCAGCGAGAATTTTGGCGAGGTATGACATATAAATTGGTTGGAGTTTAAATGCGGAGTAAGGAGGAACTATGAGAAGTAAATTAAAGGTACAAATAGTTTGTTTAGTAGTATTGTTACTTTCAATACTTCTTATTGGTTGTACAAAACAAAACACTCCTGAGGACTTAATAAAACAAAAGTATGGGAACACAGAATATACAATAACGTTTAATAGTGAAGATTTAGAAAAACCAATAAAGCCAATTAAGTATACACTCAACAGAATTCCAGAGTTACCAACACCAGCAAAAATTGGATATGTATTTCTAGGTTGGTTCTTTGATAAAGGATATAGAGATCCATACAGCGACCAGATGTTGCTTTTAAAGGCAAGTGATGTTGTCTTATATCCAAAATGGACAAAGGAAGAGTTTATTGAAGATGGTAAATATAATGTTGATTTTAAATCAACCATAGTAGAAGACAGCATAAAGAAAGGTGAAAAAACTGATAAATATGGATATTGGGATTTTTCAAACTATATTACAAAAGTAAACACGTATATCGAAAAACGAGGCAATAAAAAAATTCTACGTCTTAGTTATGATGGTATAAACACAGTTGGATTTGCTCGTCCAAGTCCATTTGAATTGAGCGTCTCTTCAATGAACCCAAGAATAACGATGGTAGAAAAAAACGAGAACTTATCAACGAGCAAGAAAGATATATTTCTTGATATAACAAATCACAATTTGAGCAAGCCAATATATCTAACTGTAGTAGCAACGAACTATCACACTCCAAACTTGAGTGATGATGAAAGAAAGTTGACAGAAACGACATATGATGTCGCTTTCCAAATTGAGAAGATAAATGGTTTAGGTGAAGCGTATGTAGATACAAGGAATGGGTTAGCAGATGGACATTATTTAGCAAAAAGTTTCTATCGTCAAATAAACAACAAAGTAACCATGATGTCGCTATTCAATCCTGTATACGGATATATTGTTGCTGAGAATGGACAATATAAATATGTAAAAGAAGTAAATCCATATTATGGTTTGGTTGGTCCTACATCCAACTTATTAAAGCCTTTGAATAGGAATTTCTATCATAGGGGTACTACCTTCGCCAATTTTTATAGTGCATATACTATAGATTTCGATCCAGATAGACCAAGAGCAAATGAAAAGGGAGGCGAGATAAAATCCGATTATCATCCAAGAGGTTATAACGCTGGAAGGACAATTGAATACTCTTTAGAGTATGACAGTAAGACCAATAGAATGTGGCAAGTCTTTAATCTAGGAGACAGATTAGATAAACATTTGGTAGCAGTTGGAGCGCCAACAGGGTTTATGGAAGTAGTGGGACACCAAGGTTTAGTTTCCTCATTGATAACAATTGACTATAAGACAATGATTAGAGTTCCAGCGGAATATAAACCAATTAAGGGAGATTCATATGTATTCCAAAAACAGGGCTACTACTACCCAGGAAGCAATATTGATTTTTCACTTACTGAATACGCATACGAAAAACAAAAGGAAATAGGGACAACAAACGATTTGCCTAATTTCTTCTACGGAGCAAAAACTCCAATTGATAAAACCGGGAATATTAAGAGTTTCAGAATGACTACAACTGGTAGCGGAAGAACTATAAGAGATTCAAAGGGCATGCTAGAATCGGTAACTGCAAAATATGAAATTTTTGATTTTGATGTTTCAAAAGAACATCTAATCGGGGACATGATGGAAACGCAGTTGTATACCTCAACAGGTTGGCGCAATCAACGGAAGAATATGCCAAATGGGAAAATGTTGCCATTCGGCAGTGGAGTAAATATCAAAACTCTATTTGGTGAAAAAGTAACAGACGCAGATGTTGAGTATACAGTGAAGGCGTATAGGTATTCAGCGACGACGCAAGCATACACAGATGAAATAAATGCAATTGATAATTTCTTTACATTTAATGAAAATTTAAATTTAGAATTTACATTTAAAATGAATGGCTATGTAAAGACTGCACAAGTACAACTTAGAGAATATGTTGAACCAGAGTTTCATTTAAATGCTACGGCAGAAGATAACTTTGATCCATCGAAAACTTACCACGCAGGGGATAAATATAGTTTGCCAAAAGAGGCATATGCAACATGGGGCGACACTTATATTAAATACATGGGCGATTGGTATGGTGATGCTAAACACAAAGTTATGATTAACAACATGTATATGGCAAAGTACCAAAAGAAGAAGGGAGTAAGAGGATTCGAGTCATTAGATTTAACAGTCTATAAAGATATCGTAATTGAACAAAAAGTAGAGGAAGAGATTTGGGTCTATTATATTCAAAATCAATTTGGGGAAGTTAAGAGATTTGAGTATGTGTTGAAAACAGAAAAGAATCCTACATATACAATCACAAATAACGCTGGAGATAAAGTATTTGAGAAAACATCAACGAAAGATAACGAAGGAAATATCAAACCAGAAAGAACTGAATTAACATTCGATGTAAGTTCAGAAGCAGAATTTAAAAGTTATGGGAATGACACGTTCAAATATAACGTAGGCACAGAAAGTGGCACATTTGAAATTTACAGATATTACCTCATAACTTCTGAAACAAACGAAGAGGACTATGTATCTGGAAGATCAGCATCAGTTGTATTTGATGAGATATATGAGAAGTTGAAAATACGAGGTGGAATTGTTCATGTTGAATATGTTTCTGGGAAAGAGTCTCTAGATATTTACTTCGTGTTGTCTGGAACTTATGGAGATAAGGCTGAACTAAAGCCAACACACTATAGAACATTATTTACTGGGCAGAAATATTTGTTGGGTGAAAAATTCATTAAGGATATGGATGGGAATATCATTGCCAAAAACTTTGTTGATATCTATTACAAAAGAAACGGAGAAACAATATTTAACAATGGTCAATATTTTGTAACAGAGGAGTTACAACCGCCATATAAGTATGTAACTTTTCTTCAGCCAGGCAACTATATGTTCGTATATAAGTTCTTTGCGAATAACTTACTTTTCATAAAAAAAGTAGAGGTGGAAGTTAAAAGTAATCTAGGAGAGGTAGAAGTAAAGTATATTACTGACTCACAGCATCCATTTAAAGACGGCACAACTGAACGCACTATAACTCACAGTTTACGTAATGAGTTCTATTTCCTAGATGAGAAATACTTTAACACTAATGGTGATAGGTTATTGAGTTATATGGAAAACACTTTAGAGTTTACAAAGGTACAAGGCAAATTATACAAAGTGAGGGATTTCATAAAAGAGTTTAATTCTGACAAGATTGAAATTAAAGTTACTTGGGATAAAGGATCTAAAGTTACACTTAATCTCGATAAAGCGAAAACAGGTTTTGATAATATTGAGTGTGATACGGTTTATAAAAGCAGTAATAAGGATAAGAGATATTACTTCAACAATAAGATTATAGATATAGAAGAAATTATTAAACATAAAGCGAAAGGCTTAGAAAAAGAGTACGTCTTAGTTGGTGTCAGAAGCACATACTTCAATGGCGGATATATAAATATTGAGGAATATCGAAAGGAAGTTCATTGGAGAAGTGAGTTGCATTCATTAGAACTAGAACTAGTATTTAAAAAGAGACTTAAACTAAAATATGAGATAGATGACACATATACCAAAGATTATTACAAACACGGCGATATAGTAGAGGATTTAGCATTTGGGGAGCACAACAATAAAATACCCAAATTAAAGCCAGAATATGAAAATACGCATAAATTTGTAGGTTGGTATATAAAGGGCGATACAACTCAAACTATAATAGATTTCAAAACATATATTGCACGCATGTCAGAAGCAGATGATAAGGGGATTATAACTATAGTCGCAAAATTTGAGGCAATATAAATTAACGCCAAAACTAAACGGCTTAGAATGTCTGATTTAATGGTTGATATTTAACGTGCATCGCTTAAAAAGTTTTAAAACATGTCAGCAAAAAATGAAAGAATCCAAAATTTTATCTGTTGAATAGAGATATTGTTTCAACAACTTTTACTCACTAAAAACTGGAAGCACAACAAAGTGATTTCCATGGCAATTAATGAGAATAATTTTGTTTGACAAATAAGTAAAGTTTTATTAACCTTACTTATATAGTTAAAGTTAATTAACTAAATGGAGGTAATATGAAAAAACTTAAGTTGGTTGCGTTATTGTCTATCATGATTATTGCTATTGCTGCATTAGCAGGATGTACTGTGAACAAACAATCAGATGGTAATTCTAAGAGCACAAAGAAAGAAGTTGTGTTTTATGTAGATGGAAAAGAATACGCAAGAACACCATATAACAATAAGGGTGAATATAAAAATCCGATAGACCCAACAAAAGAGGGACACAAATTCGTAGGTTGGTATGGAGATGAAAATTTCACAAAACCAGTAACCGTAACAAAGAGAACAAAAGGACAAGTTAAGGCATATGCAAGATTTGAAAAGACAAGAGTTACTTTGTATTTAAACGGTGAATTATATAAAGAAACACACCATATAGATCTTGAAAATGAAAAGCCAGCCAAAGAAAACTTAACATTTGATGGATGGTATACAAATCCTGAGTGTACAGAGTTGTATAGAAAAGGAGACACAACAGCGACAAAACTATATACGATTTCAAAAGCAAGAGTTCAAATTTCAAATGGATATGAAGTTATACATGATGTTTTACTTAAAGAAGGCGAAAAGTTTAATAAGCCAGAAATGAATGACAAAATCCTAAAAGACTATATGAACCCAGATAGCGTTTTTGAATTTAAGAGCGAGGGAGAAGAATTTGATTTTGAAAAGCCAGTTACAAAGAATACAGTTATTGATTTAATGTGGGAAAGTAACAAAATAGAGTACGATAAAATTGAAGGCACCGATTACTACTATGTAAAAAATATTGGGGGGTTCAATAGTAGCGAAGATATACGCCCAGTAATCTCAATACCAAACAAAACACGTATAGATATAGGTGGAAACAAAGAAATAAAAGAAGTTAGGTCAGTTGCTATAGAAGGTGGCGGAGTATACATGGCTTATACAGAGAAGTTAATTGTAAACGAAGGAATAAAATACATCAGCGGACTTAATAGTGGATTTTATGGACACAAAATTAAGGAAGTAGTTTTACCAAAGAATTCATTAAAAATAATAGAGAACTGTTTCGGAAATATGGCAAAAGGAGTTAAGTTAACAATTCCAAATAGTGTAGAAAAAATAATTAATTGTTTCTGGGGAATTTCGCCTTATGACGAAACTGTTCAACCAAGTATTTCGGAGAATACATATAAAATACCAAATACGGTTAAAACCCTGGCATTAGTTCCAACAAATTTAGAATTTGAAGACGGTAGCCCATTTGTTAAAGAAAATGGAATGATTTTTAAAGTAGAAGGCACGAAGAAAACATTAGTATCTGTAGGATTGCTAGACAAAGATGTACTTGAAATTCCAGAAGGAGTAACGCATATACAGGTAGGAACTTTATGCAGTACAAAAATGATGAACCCTCCAAAGATGTTAAAGTTACCTTCAACATGGACTGGAATAGAGTACAACGGATTGGCAGCAGATTACATGGGTGCAAATGGAGAGTATACAAATCCACACAAATATTTACAATCGGATGATTTTGATTGGGATGACTTAAAGAGCACATACGACGTATTAGCGAATTCAATAATCTGTGGGTTATCCAAAATAGACGCAGTTGATATTAATACCCATGATTATCCAGCATCGCTTGATGCAAATGCAATATGTGATTTGACAACCACGAAGATGGGCCCATATACAATGAGAGAAGTGAAGGACTATACTAATTTTACAGATAAAGTTGTATTTTCAGCAGAAGTGGCAAGCGGACAACCTATTAAAGTTAACACATTTGGGCAAAGTGTTTATTTCCCAGATAGAAAACCTAAAAAAGAAATTTCAATGAACAGTGGCGATATATTAACTGAAGAAAAAATAAAGAATGAATTGCAGTTAAAAGCAAATGAAGTCATTTTAAAAGTTACAAGTCTAGGAAAGACAGTTGAATGGGGAACCGAATTAAAAAGAAATACAATTCTTTTCGTTGAACTAGGAGTTACAAATACAGGATTTGAGTATGTAGAGGAAGATGGCAACTTAACAGTAACTGGATTTAATAAAGATACAGCGTTTGAATCTCCAGATGGTACTTTTGTTGTATTTGTTCCAAAAGAAATCAGTGGAAAGAAAATCACTAAAATAGCACCAAATGCATTTGAAGGTGAAAATAGGCTAGGCAGAATATTTATAAATGCTGATATTGAAGAAATCGGAGATAATGCATTTAAAAATTGTGCAAATTTAAAAACTGTAGTTATTAATAGCGATAACTTTAAAAGAATAGGTAAAAACGCATTTGAGGATTCAGGATTAGAAGAAATAACAATGCCATTAAGAAACCTTGAAGAGGTGGGGACATTCGCATTTAGATGTAGAGATTTAAAGTGGTTTAATGCTGTTGAAAAAGAGAAGGAGACAGCAATGCTTTTAAGCCCTTATGGGTGGTATGGATTGGCGGACCTATTTTTTAACGAACCAATCGTTGGAAGATATTATTATCTCTATTATGGACAAGAAATGTCAGGTGGTATATCTAGAACAAAAGGTGGACAATTAGTTAGGTATATGGGGAAGACTCAAGTACAAGTTAAAAAGAACCCTACTTCTGATGAATACAATACTGTAGATGTACATGACATTGATTTTTATGCACAAGCAGCGGCCGCAGCATATTCATCTACGGGTACTATACAGTTAGGAGTTAGTAGGAGAAGTAGAATGCAAGCAGGGGAGAATACACCAGTATTTCGTTATACGGTCAAAACTGGGGCATTTAACTATATTAGAGAAAAATGCATATATAACGGAGAAGAGCAGAAGACAGAAATTCAATTTGCTGTAATAAAGAAAGTAGAAAATCGTGCATTTAATGATATGCCTGATAAGTTTATGGAACTTAGTAAGAGTACTCCTAAAGAGGCAGAGAGAATCTATATTTATGAACCAGATGAGCAACCAGATCAAGAAGTGGACAGATGGATAACTAGAGAAGATTTCAACAATGAAGAAATATTTGAAGATGGTTGGTGGAACAATATTAAGAAATCTGATGCAGATTATAGCAAAGTTGAGGATATGACAAAGTATGCTAATGGTGATACTGTGTGTGCAATAGGATAGTAAATAATAACTAGTAGTTTCTACCAATTAAGACAAAGTATGGATATCTAAATTAGATATCCATATTTTATTTTGTGAATAAATTTTACGATAAATGGATTAATTTAAAATTGTTATTTATTCATTAGTAATTTCCCAACCCTCACGCTATAGAAATTTAAACAAAACAGCCCAAAATTA
>CAUSLO010000004.1:0-46558 GCA_963532875.1 uncultured Clostridia bacterium
AAATTGGTATTGCACTTGGCGTGGTATAGTATAAAAAATTAGAAATTAATTATTTCTTACCAAGTCGTCAACCGCAATTATTCCCGCTATTTATTATCCATCATAGAAATTACAAACTCTTTATGCTTTTCAATATAAAAACACTTTGTTAAAAATTCTGTAATTAATATGGTATAGTTGAATAAGGATTTAAAAAATTTCAGTTTACTCGGATTGGAGCCAAATACAGCACATTAGGAGGTGCTTGGGTATATGAATAGCGAAGTCATCATTTATAAAAATGGCGAATTGGAAATTCCTGTAGAAGTTACACCAGATAAAGAAACTGTTTGGTTAAACAGAAAACAAATTGCCGCTTTGTTTGATCGCAATATAAAAACTGTGGGGAAACACATAAATAATGCCCTTAAAGAAGAATTAGATGCTTCAGTTGTCGCAAAATTTGCGACAACTGCTTCTGATGGTAAAACCTATCAAATAGACTACTACAATCTCGATATGATTATATCTGTAGGTTATCGAGTAAAATCTCCAAAAGGCACTGCCTTTAGGAAATGGGCTACATCTATCTTAAGAGAATATATTGTTAAAGGTTGTGCGGTTAATGATAAGCGTTTAAAAGTCTTGGGCAAACTCGTTGAAATTCAATCAAACTTTATTTCCAATGCTCTTGAATTAGATTCTAAAGAGGTTCTTGATGCTGTAGAAAAATACGCGAGGGCTCTTGAATTACTAGACGATTATGACCACCAGGTTGTCCAAAAACCAAAGCAGGCAAGCAAAGAAATCTATCATTTGAGTTATGATGAGTGTCGCAACCTCATTGATAGTATGAAATTTAGCAACACATCAAATATATTTGGGCAAGAAAAAACTAAAGGTGTACTTGAAGGCATAATCGCTTCTATTTATCAAACTGCTTTTGGGGAAGATGTCTATCCATCCATCCAAGAAAAAGCGGCGAACCTTCTTTATTTTATAGTTAAAGACCACCCTTTTATTGATGGATGCAAAAGAATTGCTGCTAGTATATTTATATATTTTTTAAAAAAAAATAACTTGCTACTTAAAGATAGAGAGAAAGTAATTTCTGACAGTACATTAGTCGCCATTACTTTACTAATAGCCGAATCAAAACTTGAAGAAAAGGAAATCATGATTAATTTAATTATGAACTTCTTAGAATGGTAGAACTGTACTTCATTTAGCGAAAATCTAGCATCTCTTTTGCACAACTTTTTGAGTATGTCTTTTCTTTATTTAATCAACAAATTAATTGACAGTATTTCTATTTAATTGACAGTTTAATTGACAGTATTTTCATTTAATTGACAGTTTAATTGACAGTTTTATCAATATTGTACCGTTGCGATGGCTATTTGTCTGGATAATTTATTTCCCAGCGCCCATTCTTTTTGCTTCCTTTCCTCTCTAATATGCCACTTTCTTTTAATTTATCTATGTGATACCTTATACCTCGCGTTGTGATTTCTGGTATCTTGTTGGCTATTCCCTCTACTGTTACTAAAGCATTCCATTTTATAATATTTAAGATTTCTATTGCTATTTTGCTTATTCTTCCGTAGTCTCTTGGCTTTGGTTGAATAGAATTCTCTTCTTTTAAAAATTCTTCATGTATCGTAATAACTACTTGCGTGCAGTCTTCATTTTCATTCTCGGGATAGAATCTTAACTCTGGAGATCCGTTTTTTTCTAATTCATCCTTTGCTCTTCTTATACCAGATCCATATGTTTCAATTAAATTTAATGCAAAGAACATTTCTTTTATCTCTTTGTTGATATACTCTCTACGGTCAAAATATCTCTGACTATTCATTGCCTCAATAGTTACTGGTGGCAATGGTTTATTGTGATTTACTATAGATATACTGCCCTTATATATGTATACCCCAATGTATTCATTGGCTTATCATATTCTAATTTGTGTTGTCCAGAGTATCTGAAAACAACTCGTACTTAACCTTTGGCATTGTGTTAAATAATACTGATTTTAATTCGTTTTCCATCGTCTCTATTTACGAATTTGTAATTCCTCTATTTTCTGTGGATTTATCATCAATTTCTTTAACGCCAACAAACAGAAAACAAATTTCATCATTCATGTAGTGTTTGCAAAAGCACAAAGCACCTTGAGGATTTTATCTCTAAAATCCAAGGTTTTTGTATATGCAACTGCACTGTTTTTTGCTGACTTCTTTAATAATATATCTTTTGCTCTTTTCTTAATTTCTAATATATGCATTTATATCACTATCAAGAGTTCCCAAACGCAACACTCGAAACTAACAAAAATTTAAACACTGATAATTATCTTAGTTTATGTAATTTGCCTCTGGATGTTTTGCTCTTACTGCCTTATATGCCTCATCTGCAACTTCCCATGTATATTGGAAATCTGCATCTGTCAATGCTGCATTAATAAAGTGATTGTGGTGTGATGTGAAGAATACTCCTCTCTTTACACACTCTGCAACCCATTCTTGATGTAGCAATGTTGATGGAAGATCGTTACCCAATCTCATATAGAACATTGCTGGTTCGCCAGTAACTCTCAAATCAAATCCGTTATCTCTTGCAACTTCCTTTAGTCCTTCTGTTAACTTAATGCCTTTCTGTCTGTTACCTTCAACTGCATCAATTGCTTTTGCCTTTTTAAGTGTTGCAATACCTGCTGCGAATGGAACTGCTGACAGCCAGTATGAACCAGTATATGCAATATCTGATGCTGCATTTTTCAACTTCTCTGTTCCTGTGATACATGAAACGTTATATCCGTTTGCTATCGCCTTACAGAAGCAAGACAAATCTGATTTAATTCCGTAATGATAATCGCTTCCTTTCATATCAATTCTGAATCCTGCTCTAACGTCATCGAATATAAGAACAATTCCGTTTTCATCACAAATTTTACGCATCTTTTGCCAGTACCCTTCTGGTGGCAACATATTATCTCCAAATGTTGGATGGAAGTATGGTGTTGAAATTAATCCTGCAATTTGTCCTGGATATTTCTTACACAATGCCTCTAATTGCTCTGGTGCGTTGTAATCAATATATAGGTTGTTTGATAAATCTTCTTCAACAACACCTGCATATCCTAGTTTTTGCATCCAAGGGGCGACACCGTGATAGAAACCACGTACTAATACCATCTTTTTTCTGTTTGTATATGCTCTTGCAATCATTGCAGAAAATGCTGTTACATCTCCACCGTTTTTAGCAAAGAATGCCCAGTCTGCCATGTTGATTGTGTCAACCATAGCCTCTGCAAACTCAACAGTTTTATCTCCTACTAATGTTGTACAATTTCCTTTCTTTAATTGCTCCATTGCTGCGGCATCTACGTCTGGATCGTTATATCCTAAAAAGTTTGGTCCATACGCACACATATAGTCAATAATCTTATTCCCATCTAAATCCCAAATATATGCTCCTTGTGCTTTTGACATATAAAGTGGATAATTTTCGATTGGGATCATACATCCTTCTGCAGGTCCTAAATGTCCATATATTCCAGCAGGAATTACTTTTAGTGCCCTATTAAACATCTCTTGGCTTTTAGCCACGTTGATTATCTTTTTTGGTTGATATTTTAACTCCATCTTTTCCCCCTACGCTAAATATATTCCTACTTGACTTAACAACTTTGCCATTTGTTCAAGTATTTCAACTGCTCCACGAACTTTGAACTTTCCAGTTCCCATTCCAGTGAAACTTGATGTGTTTCCATTTAACAAGTCGTGTGCAAATTGTAGGTCTGCAAATATCATCTCTGCATACCACTTATCTGTACCGCCCTTTCTTACTGCCATCTCATGGTTCTTAACATCAACAGTCAATTTAAAACCATCTTCTACGCCACATTGTAAGAAACAGTCTGGCATTCTTCTTGCAATTGCTCTTCCTATAAAATCACTGTTTGCAATTTCTGCCATTGCAAAAAACGCAGTATATGCTGTTAATGTTGTGTTGATTTTGAAGTATACTTCATCCTTCAACAACTCCTCTTTCTCTTCTGGCTTTGGTTGTAAGAAATGTACCATTCTGTCTGTTAGTTTTGTGAATTGCTTTAGTAAAAATCCTACTGCAAATATATTAAAGAAAATTGGAACTGTTTTCTCTCCGTCGATTAGTTTGTTGAAATGTTCTGGCGATGTGAAAAACAATTGTAGTGCTGCTTTAGCACCTTGTTTCTTTCCGTCAATTACTCGAGTGAATTTACATTTCCCTTTCCTAAACTCTAAGATTGCTCTTCCTACTTCTGGTACGTGAAACTCAATCCCGATGTTTGAATCTTTGATTATTTCTTTTGATTCTAAATCTAAATCGCATAGGTCTTCTAGGTTTCTGAGTACCGCAAATAAATTAATTCTTGCCTTGGTTATGCTGTCCATTATTTCCCCCTTCATATGAATATATATTAAGTTTAAATTTATAGAATTATAAAGTCAATATACAATTTTTGCGTTTGCCTTAATTGTTGACACAGCATATAAAGCCAATGGGCTTTCTATTCCTCTTGAGTTGTTTCCTCTTCCTTATTTTCGCTCTTTGCTACTTTGCTTCTTTTCTTCTTAATTCCAAAAACAACACCTACAACAATTCCTGCTACGGCTAGTATAGATAGAATTGTTGACATTGCGATAATCCCCTTTTGCATCCCTGTGAGTTTTTCTTTTCCTATTCCTTCTACTTCCTTAGACGACTTTTCTGAGGTTGCTGTCTCGTCATATTGATATGTTCTAAATACTGTCTCATGCTTCTCTTTTCCATCGCTCCCAACAATTATGGTTTTAATTTTTATTTGCTGTATTTCTTGTGCCTTTATTTCTGCAACCGCTGTTTTTAATTTCCCCATCTCTGCGTATGTATTTTCTGTTTCGTTATATGATAAGACATATCTTAATTTTAATGTTGCATCCTCTATCTTCTCTTTTTTGTGATTATATACGTTTACTGAAGTTGGTAACTTATCAAAATTAATCTTTGCGTAATTGTTTATTTTAGAACCACCATTAATTACTTGATTTCCATTTTTTTGTATAAACTCATATCTTCTGCCATCAATTGGTCTTCTTGGATTTTCAACGGCTTTCTTAAACTCTGCCGTTGCTTCCGTTACGTCCGTTCTCTTGTCTATCCTAAAGTCAAAACTCTTTGTTGTGTTCATTTCTCTTATGAACATGCTAGCCTGAAATTTATTGCCTAATTCTGCCGTTGGTATATATGTTGCATAAACGCCGAATCTACCGTTTGTTGCAACTTGCTTTGTTATATATTCAGTGTTGTAACTTGTTAGTTTATATTCTCCTCCAGTTGTTTGCGTATATAAAAGCCATCCGTCATTTTCTGCTTTCTCTAAAAACATCTCTTCCGTAAATGCTCTTCGCACCATTGATTCTAATCCTGCGTTCTCTAACTTATTTGTAACTGTTTGGTACTTTTTATCGTCAGCATATACCCCTTTAGGGCTAAAAATAGAAAAAAGAGCAACTAAAACGGTTGCTATTGCGAGTATTATTAAAGTTTTATTGATACTTTGTTTTTTCATTTGCCTGCCTCTTAAACAATGTTATTCTCATTTAACTTACTTGTCAATAAATCTTTTTTTTTCGTCTTAGTTGCTCTTGTTAGTTACTCTAATGTGGGTTGTGATTTTTCTCCCTTCATCTGCTTGATAAGATCAATATATGGCTTGATAAGTTGTAGTTCTCTCTTCAGAGATTTGAACCTTAGTTTCTTGTTATCGTATATGTTTGCGTGCTTCCATTCATTACCGTCATACCAATATACATGTTCAATCCAATTGGAAAGATTCCCTAATTGATCTGTATCTACAATGACTGGTTCTGAGTCTGCACTTTTCGTATCTCTTCCATAATATATGCTTACTCCTTTCTGTGGTCTCATCCTTGTGTGTGCCTTTGTTGGATCTGGCTCCAACTCTTGCTCAAGACAACACAAGTCGCCAAAGCTGATTAGTTTTTCTACCTTCTCGGGGGTGTTGTAACAGAGTTCTAATAGCATTCCATTGTGTTCGAGATATCCGTCATAGTGGCAGTATATTGCCATACTCTCTTTATCGTTTAATTTTCTTGCAATTATGCTTCTTGTTGCCATTTTGTTTTCTCCTTATAAATACATGCCATATAGGTCTGTCATATGTTCATAGAAATGTTCTCTATCCTTGTACATATTGTTCGCCATGTAGTTATCTAACTTATCAATATCTCTATCCTTTATGTCTTTCATATAACCTTCTTTATCCAGCCTAAAGAAAATTGTATTCCCAACCATCTCTTCGTTTTTCTCTGGGATGTAGAAATTTGGATCTGCTCCTTTAAACTTTGCTGGAGGATTAAAATATCCATACACATTTGGAATGCTTGGTATATAAAAGACTTTTATAAATCCACCAACCAAATCTCGCACGTTTTCAAGAGTTGGCTCTACACTTCTTATCTTTCCCCATTCCATTGGTTTCTTTACGTAGACCTTTACTGGGTCTAACTTTACACTAGTCAAAATACATGCCATTGTCTTTTTGCTTCTCCTTCCACTGTTTAAACATCTCGGCGGCTATTCTTGCCATTAACTCCTTCTCTAGTTCCGCCTTTATTATTTTCTTTTCTCTCTTTGTCTTGTCGTCTTTGTCATTCTTGTTATCCTTACTCATGCTACTAACTCCTTACCTATTTCTTGATTTTTAATTCCAATATCACTTGTGTATTTTCTGCCAGATAGACAGTTCTCTAACGTGCCTTCTACAATCATGTTTGTCATGTCTGAAATCTCAGCGAACAAATCTTTGAGTTTTATGATCTGATTATCTTTTATTTGAGATAATTCTTGAATTGTTTCCTTGCTAAGTTGATCTTGCAAACCTAGGTTAGCCATAACTGCATATGTGGCTGAGTCGATCGCTAGCCTATCCGCATTCACGGAAATCCCTTCAACTTTTGGACTCATTCTCTTTTGTTGCAATGACTTCGCAATTATTACTTGCTGAACTAACAACTTCACGTACTTGTCTTGTGGCAATCCTTCGTTGATGCTGATTTCTCTTTTTGTGGTATCTATAACAGCATCGCATCCAACCGTTCTCTCCATTGATTGAATCTTGTATCCGCCCAATTGTGCCTTGATGCCGTCTATGACCTTTTGTGGCGTCTTACTATATATCCCCCCTAACGTCATTGGTTCTTGCTCTTGCCCATATGTTTGATTGATATCAAATACCCAACCAACTGCTAGGGTACAGTTCTGCATGTCCATGTCTTTTATCGGTCTTGGAACAACTATCCTAATTGCCTTTTCTCCTTTCTTTACATGTCGCCCATGACTTCCCCATTCTTCAAACGTTCTAACCTTCGTACGCAGTTGTCCTTCCATCCCCAGCAACATTTGATTGTTTACTGAGTACTCGCTACAAAATGCCATTTGCCTTAGCAACTGTTCATAGTTGCCCGATTTGATTTCGCTTACGAATCTTGCATGTGCTTTCTGTAACAGACTTTCGATTGTTCCGTGCGTTACTCCCATATTTTAAAAACCTCCTCTCTTTCACTCTTATCCATTTCAATTACTGACAGTTCGTTTATTCCTCCAACAAACACCATTTCTCCTCTTCTAAGGCTCGAAATATCACAAAGTCCATCCCCCTTATCGGATATATACATGTTTTCAACCTCTCTCTTCTCTCCTTGAGATGTCCTAAAGATCATTGCATATTGTGTTGCAGTTAAAGGCGACATTGTCTTTTTTTCATATTTCCCTTCTGATTGAAAGTCTTTGATTGATTGCGTAACTAACATCATCATTCCTTCATACTTTCTAATTCTCTTTGAGAGAAGGTATATAAAATCAAGAGCCTCTTTCCTACATTCATCCAACAATACGTGGCTTTCATCTATTAAGATTATGAGTTTCCTATTGCACTTTTGTTTGTGGTTGTATTCGATGTTTTTGAATATTTCCTGCTCTATGTGTTTTATTGTTAGCATTAGGTATGCGTTGAATAACCCGCTGTCTTTTTCTTCAAATACTTGTGTAAAATCAAAACAGACACATCTGCTGTTCTTGTTTCCGTCTTCGTTAATTTGCAATGTTGCCACCGCTGATGTAATGTTCTCATTCAAATCTTTCTTATCAATATGTTTCAAGACTTCTGCAAATGTAACGTCCTTGCTTGTTCTAAATGCTTCACGTGTAGCAGACAGTAAAATCTTTCTTTCCTTATCGTCCAACGTCTGGAATAAGGACTCATACAAATCCTTTAAGAATTCCATGTGCATAGTGAACTGCAAACTGTCTACTTCAATATCCCCTATATCAAAAGGGTTGAACGGTATTCTTCTGTCTATGCTAAAGATATGTCCTGCCAAGTAATTGGTTAGTTTCTTATATTCACCCTCAATATCTAGGATCATTATTTTTGTATCTTTAACCGCCAAATTGATTAACATCTCTTTTGAAGAATATGACTTCCCGCTTCCTGGCACTCCCAAAATTACAAGGTTTGAATTTATGTGCCTACTATCTCTCTTGAAAAAGTCAATGAAGTTAGGCGTTTCAGAATTGATATATATTCCGCCGTTCTCCTCTATTTCCTTCTTCTCAAAAGGGAATATGTATGACAGTGTTGTTGCATCTATAATGATTTCTCGGTTCTTCAAGGGCTTGTTCTTTCGTATGCTGTCACCAACTTGCTTCTGTTTAAAAATCTCTCGACGCACCTTATGTCCATACTCTGACATTTCTTTTACGTTAGCCTTCCTATTTTCTTTCTTCCCCTTTTCGTCAGATGTCTGAAAGGTAACCCTTAGTTCAAATACGTCGTCATTATTCTTGATGCTTGCTAAAGTTTCATCTAAAGCCATTTCTAACTTTTCACAATCTATGTCTTCGCTTCTGCGTCTTGTCTTCCTTGACCTCATCTCAAATATTGCTTTGTCTATTCTTGATATACACTTATTCCTATCGCCCTTTCGGATATCTAAGAAGACGTTCCCAGAAGAGTTGAAAAGTTCAATTCCAAAGCCAATATCTGCGAAGCAATTTAAAGAAGATATCGTCTGCCAGGAATATTGACCTTGGTCGGTTTGGTATGAACTTGGGGCGTATATTGCCTCATTTTGATGCTCTGGAAAGGCTAGGTGTATATACTCTGCCTCTGTGAGGGGTATGCTCTTGAGCCCCATAACCCGTATTTCTTTAGTAACTTCTTCCGAATCCCCCTCGAAAGAAAGGAAATATCTTGGACTGATGTCCTCCCTTTCTTCCCTTTTATTTAATTTCTCTATTACTCCTTCGGCTATGTTTTTTCTTATCTCATACTCCTCTTGTGTCATCAATCCCTTGCTAAGGTTTACCCCAAGTTCTTCTATTAGGTTTTGATATGTCTCTATTTGTCCTTTATATTTCTTCGTATCGTTTAACTTTGAAATTCGGAAATTCCCGAGTTTACAAATCAACCTCTTGAATAGGTTCGTCATCTCTTCTTGGTGATGTCTAGTGCAACTCAAGAAATTAATGCCTTCGATTTCTACATATGATCTGTCGGTCTTCTGAACTTCTTCGTATACTTTCTTTTTGGAACACAGATACCTTATTCCGTCTATTGCATACAGATATATATTCCTATCTTCAATTCTTATGAGTGCAACAAATGTTGCTATTGCTATGACTATGCATATTCCCAATCTTGCTTTGCTATATCTAGAAAGTATTGCGGCGATGAGAAGTAGGACAGACAAGATTATTCCCATATCTATGTATCCAAGATTTTTATATATCTTGTGTTTCACTTTTACTGTTTTTGGTATATACCTCATCTGGCTACTTCTCCTTTCCCTTTTTATTTTTTATTTGCTTTATTTTTTGCTCGTACTTTTTAACTTGCTCTGCTGTAACTTTGCCAAACTTGCCCATCGTTGCCACTGTGGTTGGAATTCCCACTGCCACCGTCTGCACCTTGTGTCCTAACATCCTTGTGTCGTGTATAACGTCGCCTACTCCGATGTCTCCCATCTGTCCAGATATCAATGACGATATAAGCCTGTGAGCATGCGTTGCTGCGATAATGCCTCCCATCATGAAAAGCATGTTGAATACTTCCTTCTTTATGTATGAGCCCTCAATTTGGATTGACTGTATTTCTGGCATAACCAAAAAGAACACGTTTAAAGAAATTACTATTCCATATGCAGAAAGCACCTTTGAGAAAATTAATTCCTTAAGTGTGTTTGCTCTTGACCCATCGTCCAAAACACTCGTTGATATAACTAATGGAGAAATGATGTATAACAACATCACATCATATATTCTGCGGATGAATAACAAGGCTCCGATTAGTAAGCAGATTAAAATAAACAATCCTCCACCAATGGATGCAAAATAGTTAATGCTCATTGGGTTGTATGCTCTGCCTATATCGCTTTGGTCTAGGTATGATATTTCTCCGCTAAGTATCAGTTTCTTATATTCATCTTTCATTCCAGGTGGTCCTGTATACGCACTGTCAGCACTTATGAAAAATATTTCTGCTCCGAAGTCTATATCTTTTACGTCAAAGTTCATTTTAAACAGTTCATATATTGAGCCGACTATGACATTTGTTAGGATGACTAAAGCAAGCATCATGAAAGGAACAAGCAAGAAGAAAATAAATGCTGTTATTGTTCGTCTTACAAGTTCACTCTTCGTCCTTTTATCTGACCCTATCTTTGTTGCTTCCTTCGTGATTCTTAGTATCAGAAAGAAAAACAGCAAAATGGTTGAGATTAATATAATTCCCCAAAATACCTTTCCTACCTTGCCAAGCATTAGCAATCGACCTAATAGGTCATCTTTGCCCGATACCCCTTTTACTCTTTCAAGTCCTGCCAATACCTTAAATGCTGAGGCAATGCTGTTTACTATTCTCAATATCCAACTTTGAACCGTGAACAAGAAACTTAGGACTATTGGATGTAACATACTACACTACCTTACTCTTGACCCATTCTTGCAAAATTGGCATTGCTATCTTTAAAGCAACTATTAGGACAAATATAAGGACGAACCCTATCACAGCCCCAACCAAATCTTTCTTGGCTTTCTCTCTAGAGTTTTGTTCATCTGCCTTCGCCAACTTAACCCCAAGGAAGATGCAATATATCATTCCAAGTGATCCTATGATTGCGATCAAGGGCCAGAGAATTGCGTTTACTATTTCAAGTATTGGAATTACTACTGGATTAAAATCTATGTTGTTCATTTATTCTTCTCCTTCTTATTTTTTATTTTCTTTTTTCTCTTAACGAAATATATACTCAAACCTACTGCTATCCCGACAAAAACAACGACAAGCGTAACTATGAGTGCAATTGGCTTTTTCTTTACAATCTCAAATGAGGCTTTGTTTTGATTTCCGTATTGGTCTGTAACGGTTACTTCATACTTCCCTACTTTGTCGCACACCATACCTTCGTAATACTGAATCTTCTTGCCTTTGTATAAGACCTCAACTGCTGCTCCTTTTTCTGCTTTCAAAATTGCCTTGTTCGCCTTTGAAGTGCCTTTCAATAACCCCTCAATTTTTAACTGTGGAGTTCTGTTGATTATCTCAACTTCTGTCTTGTTGCCTTGGTACTCTATTTCGTATTTGCCATTGTTGGTCAATGACAATTCGCCTTTGCCTTCAACGCCATTCAATTTGAACTGGTTGTCGCCAAAGTTATGCTTTAAAGAATTTATTTGGTTTGAAATAATTCTGAAGATAACCTTTTTTACATTGTCTAACCTATCTTTTGCAACAACTTCATATTCCCCTGGTTCTTTCAAACTATATGCAAGAGGTATTTGTTTTTTATCCTTAAATAGGCTGATCGACATTTCTTCCTTCGCAACTATGTCAACCTTGTTGTATAGTCCATAGTTTGCTATTCCATATAGGCTTACTTCTTTATCTATTTCAAAAGTTATCTCCGTTCTATTTCCAACATCATCAAGTGCCACAATTTGATATTTGCCGGTTTTATTACAGTTAATATCGGTATGTCTAATCCTTTCGTTGTTTACATACACCTCGGTAGCCCCAATTACATTAAGAACAACATCCTTGTTCCCAATGCATGCATATTCGCCTTTGATTTCTGGAGGCGTATTGTCTATTTCAAATTCAATTTCTTGATAAAATCCGCTTTTGTTTGATAAACAAATTGTATACTTGCCTTCTTTGGTTATTTCTGTTCCAGAAACATATTGACTTCGTTTTGTGCCATCTACTAAACTTGCGACAACATCTCCGTCATATTCGACGCTAAATCTCTTAGAAACCCTCTTCTTATCGCTACTTGGCTTTATTCTTGGATTTGGCTTAGTATACTCAAATATTCCCTCTGTCTTCTCTATATGTGCTGCGTCCTTGATGTATACACAATATTTCCCGCTCTTTGCGAATACAAACTTGCGATTTTGCTCCGAAATAACCGTTCCGGCATCGTCCACCTCAAGTCTTTTATTTGCTCCGTCAATCTGTCTCCAAACTTCTATTTGAGTAATGGATACACTGTCTGCCGACAATATGTTCACTTCTAGTTTCTGCGTAACTTCATTTGAAACAAACTCCACTTGAGGCTTATCTCTTGAAATAACCACTTCTATTACTCTGCCCTTACCATATCTATTTACCCCTTGAACATAATATGTTCCATCAGAACTAAGTGTTGGTCTATCTGTATGGGTATAACATCCTAGCAATTTATGCTCAAAGTCATAAACAAGTAAGTGCGAGTCCGTCTCTAAGGAAAACTCTACATTCTTTGAAAAGTATGTACGTTTAGTTAGTGCAATATCTCCAAATTCACTCTTTACACTTACGTCTGGAACTCTCTTTAATATGTGGATTCTATATTGTTTTTTTTGTCCATATTTATCGCATATCTCAACATCCTGTTCGCCTTCTTCGGAAACCTTATCCACCACATTCCCGCCTATAAATAAGGTGTATTCTGACGAAACATTTAACTCATCTTTTTGAAATACTTTATCTTTTCGGTGCAAGTCGTTGTCGCCCGATTTATACGAATTTTTATCAAAATACATGGTTTTTTTAATAGAATCCTCAATATTTTGAAAAAGTATTGTAAAAAGTGCTGTTTTTGAGAAGTAAATTCTCTCTTCGGACGAATTTTTATCGCCTTTGTATATGTAAACGGTTTCCCCATATTTAGGGGTTGGATCATCGTTAAACGCTCTATATAGTGTTAGCAACTCGTCTGAGAATGGTTTTTCGCTAACTAAAGACATCTCTCTTTCGCTGGCGAATTCCTTTGCTTTTTCATATGTGCTGAAAGATATCGTTTCGCCGTTCATATTTTGCGTATCGTATACTTCATCCTTGATACTTGGATTAATATAACCCTCGTATTCGCTTTTGATTGTTTTGGTGCACTTATTGCCCGCTTTGTCGGTTGCTTCTACTTCATATATTCCGCCATTTATTGGGTATATTATTTCGCCTTTATATTTCCTGCCATTTACTTTTACGTCATCTATTTCTTTGCCTAAGGTTTCGTTTTTGAATGTAATCCTAAAGGGCTGAGATATGACATCTTCTGTTTCTATAACTGGGGCAGTTCTATCCACAACAATTCTTTTAATTGTGCTTTCATTATCTGCTCTGTCTACGGCTTTGAATAAGTGCTCTCCATCTTCTAGTTTGTATCCTGAAGCATATTCAATCCAGTTGCCGTTATAGTTGTGCATTATTCGGCTTCCCTCGTCTGCCTCAACCCTTATGTATGTTGAGTTTGTATATCTTTTCTCGCTTAGTTGTCCATCTATTAAAACATCACATCTTGGTTCTTTCGTGCTGATTATAACCTTTATTGCTTCACTTCTGTTTCCACATTGATCTTCGGCATATACTTCATACTTGCCATCTTGGATTAATTCTCTTTGGTGTAACTCTCTGCGTTCACCATTTTTATTCTTTACATAGAGTTTTGGATTTTTATCATATTCGTCTTGGCTTTCAAATATAACTTTCTTGTTAGTGTATAACGTGCCATTAGTCGGTTGTTTTTCTGTCTTGACCTTGAGACTTGGTTTCCCATTGTCAAAAACAATTCTTCTTCGCTTACTCTCATTGCCTGCGTTGTCGTATGCAACAACCTCATATATTCCGTTTTCTGTTATTTGATCGTAACCATCCAAATATGGTTCGCCGTTTCTTGTAACCTCTACTTTTGCTATTCCTTGATTATCGGTGGTTTGTATTGATATTCTCTTTGCATTCGTCCTCTCCCCATCTAACACAACTCCATCTGCTGATATTGTTACCTTTGGAGGTTCAGTATCTATCGTTACCTTTCTAACTTGTGATTTGTTTCCCGAAAGATCCATCGCCACCGCATATATTGTTTCTTTATCTTTCTTTGTAACAATTGGGACTCCATTATATTCCCTTTCTTCTGGGTCGCTTTCCGTCCAGTATAGGATTTTCTTAATACCTACGTTGTCCTTGCCTACAAACGAAACAGAACCCTTAACAAATTCTCTATCCGTCTCTTCTCCATTCTCTAAAACTGAGAGTGTCGGTTTTTCGTTATCGTAGTATAGCGTTATCTTGGGGCTTTTATTCCCCATAATATCTTCCGCATATATTTCATATTTACCTACTTTGTTAAAGTCATACATGCTGCTAAACGCATCTATCTTGTCGATTATCTTTCCTTCATACATTACGTATGTCGCTTTATAGTTGTTATCGTTTGCAATAAGGGTTGCTCTTTGGTTTATGTGATCTCCGTCCCTTACAACATCTTTGCCTGCTCGTATCTTTAAATCTGGCGGTGTTGAATCTACATTAAACCTATACTCTAGAATTGCTCTTTCTCTGGCCTTAATCTCTGTTACCTCGTATAAGAATTGCAATATATAATTTCCAGAGCCTAATTGCTGACTATATATGATTGTATGATCGCTAGAATCCCATATGTGCTTTTCGTTTTCATATATTATCTTGCCATTTCTATATAATCTAACTCTTGTTATGGCACTTGTATATCGTTCCCAATCTCTCATTTTCCAGTAATATATGTTGTGTGTCCAGAAGGTAAATTTACCTCCCTTATGAACTATGTTGTCCCCATTCATAATCCCTTCGTCTGGTGCCGTCTTGTAGACGAAGACGTATTTCATAAATTTGTCGTCTCTCTTTCTTTCTCCTGTTTCTATATTTTCTACATATATGGCAAACTGTATCCTTCTTGTTTCTTCATCTGCCGATGCTCTCTTGGTCGTACACCCAGCGAATGCGATAGAAAAACATATGACACAAAGAACAAATAGTGCCACTAAAATTCTCTTTCTCATTTTCCTCCTTTTACTTTATTCTCTTGCTACTGTTGTCATCTCTTCCATTAAATCTTCAAGTGCTCTTGCTGCCGTTGTTTTGTTAGTTAGTATTGCAAAGTCTAGGCAATCCAACATTGCTTGCATTGCTACTTGCAAATTCCCTTGTTCAATATCGTTATATAAAATCTCTTGTCTTCTTGGATCCATTAGTTCTGTATTCAAGATTCTCTGCAACCTTTTCTTTATTTCTTGGTTTGTCATAGGTCTTAGTTCTATACCCTCACTGTGGTATTCTCTTTTTTCTTTAACCTCTGGTTCTGCGATTGTCTTTTTGTTTGCACTGATGTCGTATAGGATTTTCACTTCATCAAATAACTTTTTATATACCTTTTCTTCTTGCTTGCTATTCAAAGCATATGCTGTGCATTTGTATGACGGTGTAAACTTTGCCTTAATTGGGTTGTGTCCAAAAACTGTTACTATTGCGTTTCCAATATTCTCTCCAGAATTCAGTGTTCTCAATTCGCTTGGATAAATTAGCGGCCTCTCTTTGATGCTCGTATTGCTAGATACATCTCCTGTCTTCTTACCACCTTCTGAAATACTCCTCGACATAATAGAATAATTGCCACATCTTTTAGAAAATTCTTCCGTTGTGTTTAGATCACTTGTACCTATAAATATGTGTATATTGCAGTTTGACTTTATTATGTCAGCAATGCTCTTATCATATACTTTTACTAACTGTGCATATGACTGAACGACAAAGGTAAAGAACAACCCTCTACTTCTTGAGACTGTAACCATTTGCTCTATCTTTTCAATTTTTGGTAAGTTGCCGAACTCGTCAAGAATGAAATAAACATTCCTCTTAAGTTTCAATCCCTCGTTGCTATTCGCCTTTGCTATTAACTCTTTGTATATATCTACCAAAATCATTGAAGCAATCTTGTATCTTGTTTCCTTTTCATCTGGTATTTGAATAAAGATTGCATAAGGCTTTTCATCCAAGTCTGAAAATGTAATCTCATTTTCTGATGTCAGATGGCATATTGATATGTCTGTAAAAATATTCAACTTATCAAACAATGTTGAGAGATAACTGCCTCTTGTCTTCTCATGTGATTCAAGTGCTTGTTTGCTCAAAACTCTAGCCTTTGATAGAACATCTCTGGTATTGAAATATTCGCATAGCGTTCTGCAATTATATTCTGTGGTCGTCGCTATCTTGAAAAGATTGTAGAAGTTATACTGATCCCTTCTAAGGGGATTAACTTCTTTTTGTGAGTCTTCCAACATCCCAATTAAGATTGCTAAAATTAAGTTTCTTGCTCCAGATTCCCAAATTGGTTCGCCTTTGTTTGTTGTTGGACAAATCACCGTTGCTATATCATTAAGCCTTTCATAGATCTCATCATACCTTTTCTGTTGTTCGATTTTCATCGCATTCTTTACTTGGCTCTGATTATATTCTTTGCCAAAGAGAATCCTTTTCTCGCCATCTTCTTCTACATACTTTTCAATATTTCTGGCTATGTCATAATCAACATATATCTTCTCTAAAGGATTCCATTTTGTCGAAATATATGGATTCCTTAGGTCAACTACCGCCACGGTATACCCCCTACGCTCCAAATTCGCCTTATGTTTGGTGTATAACTCTCCTTTTGGATCTGTGATTATTAGCGATGGATGCTCCCTAAAGTTACTCATTATTTCAATGCTTGGGTCGATATATGATGTTGTTTTTCCGCTGCCTGTGCTCCCTATTACTAGTGAATGCATGTTGTCGGTTAAGACAATTTCATACTCGTCTTCTCCTTGGATCGCTTGTATTGGAATCCCAACTTCTCCTTGCTCGTCGCCATAATTAACAATTCTAAAGTTCTCTTCTAGTTCCTCTTTCGTTTGAAAATGGACACACTCAAGAGTGCTTTCTATTTTATCTTTTTCGTTTCCCTTAAGAAGAATTTTAGAAATCCTCTTTGGATAACTCTTATAATATTTGATTAAGACGATAAGAACTCCGACCGTTACAAATATCAAGAAACTTATGTACAACTCTTTTGATTCAAATATGCTCTGACTTCTTTGTCCGACCTTATTTATCACTACCGCCAATACCACAGAAAGTACAACCGAACTTCCCACTATCCCTAATAGCCATAAGGCGAACTTCTTCATTCTACTTCTCCAAAGGATTCTTTATTCCCAATCTTTCCCAGTCTATTAAATGCTGTGCTACATCCGCCTTGAAGTATTCAATGAACTTTGATGCTGTGCTGTATCTTGTTCTATTACCAGACAACATGTTTCTTGCCTCCGAAACTGTTATGTCTAATTCTTGTGCAAACTGTTCAATTGTCATGCCATTCTTCTTCATGTAATTCAAAACTTTTTCTACTACTACATACATTTTTTATTCCTCCTGTTTCCTACACTATTCCGTGGACACTTTTTATTGTTTTTCGCAGTTTACTCAAACATTTCTAAAATTTGTTCTTCTGCTTTTTTAATTCTCTGTCTTACTGCAGATTCTGTTATCCCCAACTTCTTTGCAATCTCAACTTTCTTATATCCTTCATTCCACATCCGATAGACCTGTGAGTTCTTTTTGTCTAGAACCTTGTTTTCTCTTTCGGCAAACTTGTCTTCACTCCTCACCAAAAATTCCAATGGTGTTTGAATGCTCGATCTCACATCTCCACATTCCTCTAAATGCTTATCCAGCGAGAAATCTCTTTGTGCTTTGTATCCACCTCTCCACTTCTGCTTTATCTCTTTTTGGATCTGTGCCTTCTCAAGACGTTCGAGTTCTTGGTGTATCAAAAGATATTGTTCATCTACAATAACTTCACTTTTTGTACCATCTAAAAATTCATATACTATCTTTCCCATCGCTCCTCCTTATAAATAAAAATCCTACAAAAAGTACCTATTGTACCTTTTGTAGGACTCGATAGTTTCGTTTTGATAACTTCTGTTTTCTACAACTTTTGCCTTGGTCTCACGTTGGTCTTACATCTGCCGCGTTCAAGATTTCAAGACAAGTTCTCCTTATTTCCACCCAAGGGGGTGGGACTTTTTATTGTTTTAGGGCTTTTTCTGCTCCTTTCTGTCCTCCTGCATTATATTTTGAGTATTTGTCTGTAATGACTCTGCTGTTAATTGTCATCTGTCCAATGTCATCTATTGTTACTCTAATTGACTTATTACACTGGCTACAAAAGACAATTGCATCTTTGCATTCTTGTGCTTCAAATAAAAAATTATTACAGTTCGGACATCTTACCTCTACTCTTTTTGACACTTTTCTATCTCCTAAAACTTTTTAATGCTTCCTACTACTACTCCGAATACATCGCATTCTTTGACGATAATATCTTCCATGGTTTCATTCCTTGGATGCAAAACAACCCTATCTTTTTCTGGCCTATATTCCTTGATTGTTGTCTCGCCTTCTATCATCGCTACTACATTCTGACCATAGTCCGCCGTCGGTTGTTTTCTTATTACTACCAAATCTCCGTCGTCTATGCCAGCATCTATCATACTTGTTCCTCTTGCTCTTACCATTACCAAATCTCCATTTCCAAAAAGGTTTGCTGGTAGGGCGTATGTGTCTTCTATATCCTCTATTGCCAATATTGGTTGTCCACACGCTGCCACACCAACCAACGGAACATTCTTTACATTGATTTTAAACATTTCGTCTGTCTCTATCTCTCCACTTGCGTTTCTTTTTATCACTCCTTTGTTTTCCAATATGTCTAAATATCTTTTTACTTTAGACAATGATGTAAAGTGTCTAGGAAAGTTTCTCATCACATCTCTGTATGTTGGAGCCTTCCCCTCTTTCTTTTGTTTTTCAAATATATATTCACTTAACATAACCGATAGGTTTTCATCACAATATTTCATATCTTCCTTTGCGGAACGCCTTGTTCCTTTATAGAATATACTAAATTAAAAACTCTCTTGCAAGCGTTTTTAATGACTTTTTTTATTTTGCGTATTTTTGTAGATAAACTATCAAGATTGATATGTCGGCTGGGGAAACTCCAGATATTCTTGATGCCTGTCCTAGTGTTGCTGGTCGTATTGCCGTAAGTTTTTCTCTTGCTTCTATTCGTAACCCTTTGAGTTCCATATAGTTAATATCTGAAGGGATTTTCTTCTTTTCTATTCTTCTGTGCTCTTCTATTTCTATTTGTTGTTTTTTCAAATAGCCTGCGTATTTTGCTCTTGTTATGGATTCTTTTTTTGCTTCTTCTTTTTGATCTCCTAGAAGATATGGCAGAACATCCTTTATCCTCATCTCTGGTCTCTTCGCTAGATCCTCAACCGTTGCCCCTTTCTTTATATCGCAATTAAACTTACTCTTAATTTCTTCCAATTCTTTTGTTTCTAATTTTCTTGTTAGGCTCTCGTCGCATTCTTTAATTTGTTTTTGCTTGTTTAAGAATCTCTGATATCTCTCTTCGGTTGCTAGACCTATATCATATCCACGTTGCGTCAATCTCTCATCTGCATTGTCTTGCCTCAAGAATATCCTATATTCTGCTCGTGCAGTCATCATTCGGTATGGCTCTTCAGTTCCCTTTGTTACAAGGTCATCAATTAATACTCCAATGTAGGCTTCGTCTCGTCTTAAGATAAATGGTTCTTTGTTATCTATTTTATGAACTGCATTTATTCCTGCAACCAACCCTTGTCCCGCCGCCTCTTCGTATCCGCTGCTTCCGTTTATTTGTCCTGCAAAGAATAGGTTGTCTATTTTCTTGTACTCTAGCGTGTTTTTTAACTCTAAAGGATTTATACAACTATATTCAATAGCATATCCGTATTTTGCAAATCTGCAATGTTTAAATCCTGGTAGAGAATGGTACATTTGTTCTTGCACTATTGGTGGCATTGAAGTTGACATCCCTTGAACATACATCTCAATTGAGCCTAGCCCTTCTGGTTCAACAAATATTTGATGTCTTTCTTTATCTGCAAAACGCATTATTTTAGTTTCAATTGATGGGCAATATCTTGGTCCTATTCCTGTTATTTGTCCGTTATATAGCGGACTATCCTTTATATTCGCCTTTATTATGTCATGCGTTTCTTTTGTTGTGTATGTTAGATAGCATGGTTCAAACACCTCCAACTTTGCATCTGTTAAAAAGGAAAAGTGTTCGCTTTCTTCTACTATTTCTTTTTCTATTTCTGAATAGTCAATACTGTCTCTATATATTCTTGCAGGTGTACCAGTTTTAAATTTACGTATGTCTATTCCGTTCGATTGTAGACTTTTGGTTAATTTCTCCGCTCTTTTATACCCGCTTGGCCCAGACTGTTTTGTGTATGGTCCGATTATAATTTCGCCATCAAGATATACCCCAGTTGCAATTACTACTGCCTTACATTCGTATTTAGATTTGTTTGTAACGACACCTTTTATTTTTTTTTCTTCTGCAATTATTTCTTCGCATTCCTCATACTTGAGATCTAATCCCTTTTGATTCTCTAACGTCTTTATTATTTCTTTCTGATACTGCCACTTGTCTTCTTGTGCCCTAAGTGAAAATACTGCGGGTCCTTTCGTAGAATTGAGCATCTTCTTTTGAATTGCTGCCTTGTCTGCATTTACTCCCATCTCTCCGCCTAGTGCATCTATTTCTCTTACAAGATGTCCCTTACCTGTTCCTCCTATTGATGGGTTACAAGCCATGTATCCAACGTTTGTTATATCTATGCAAAGTAAAAGGGTATTCTTCCCCATTCTTGCCGATGCAAGTGCCGCCTCTATTCCCGCATGTCCTGCCCCAACAACTACTACATCGTATTTCTTCATTTACTTTCCTACACAGAATCTATCGAATATTTTATTAATTATATCTTCGCTACTTTCTTCACCAGTTATCTCTGACAAATATTTCTTTGCTCTTAACAACGTTACCAACATTAAGTCAGTTTCTTCGTTTGCTCTTATTTCTTCTATTTCTGCTATTGCATTATTTAGTGCTTCATAGTGTCTTTGTGTCGTTATCATTTCAAAGTTCTCTTGTTTTGTGGTGTTTGTAACCTCTAGGATTTTGTCCAACAATTCTTGTATCCCTTTGTTTTCTTTTGCACTTATATATAAGACGTCTTTCCGTTTTGCTTTTTTGATACTCTTAACTTTGTCTATTTTGTTTATAACATATACTGTTTTTTCTTTTTCATCTGGAATACTGTCAACTGTTGTTGCGTCATGAACTTCAAGTATAACGTCTGCCTCTTCCTTTTCCTTGTTCCCTTTTGCTATTCCTTGCTTTTCTATTTCGCCAGCATCTTCTCTTGTGCCTGCCGTATCTATAAAGGTCAATTTAATTCCTTTATATTCTATGCTTTCTTTTATGACGTCTCTGGTTGTTCCTGGGATTTCTGTAACGATCGCTCTTTCTTCCTTTACGATTGCATTTAACAGCGAAGACTTCCCTACATTTACATTCCCCGAAAGCACACAATTCACTCCGCTCTTAATCATCTTACCAACTTTAAATGAGTCTCTTAATGAAACTAGTTCGCTTTTAATTTTTGGAATCTCTTTTGAAAAGTCGCTCAATACTTCATCTTCCATCTCATCTGGATAGTCAAGTGAGGCTGTTAACTCTACAATTTGTTTTTCAAGATCTGAAGAAATCTTTTTTATTTTATCTGCAAGAGAACCGTTCATGAGGTTGTATGCCAATTTGAGTGCGGTTAGGCTTTCCGCATTAATCATATCTATAACGCCTTCACAATCTGCAAGCGTTAGTCTTCCGTTCAAAAATGCCCTCTTTGTGAACTCCCCTCTTTCTGCAAGCCTTGCTCCATTTGATACAACCGTTTCAAGAGCCCCTTGCATAATTCGCATTCCACCGTGTAGATAAAACTCAATTGTTTCTTCGCCAGTATATGATTGTCCTTCTGGCATGTAAACAGCATAGCCTTTGTCGTCAAAGCCTGTACCTTTAAAAGTTCCGTATTTCATTAATAATGGTTGCCATTCTTTTGATTTAGAAAAAAATAAGGCATCCGCTATTTTTCTAGAACCTTCCCCCGAAAGCCTTAGAATGCCAATGCCTCCATTGCCACTAGGCGTAGCAATTGCAACAATTACTTTTGTCTTCATTTATTTTTTGCCAAAACTTCTACTCTTTGAAGACCTTGTTCTTAGTTTAACAACTCCGTCATCGCTGTACATTCCCAAAAATGTTTCGCCATCTTGGATTTCTCTGTCTACACTTCTTTTGTATGCTTCCTCTCCCTTTGGGATGATTACTACTTGTCTTCTTCCTTCAACGCCTCTACTTTCTGTTTCAACATCTTCATTCTTAGACAACTCTAAATGTATGTATCTTCTTTCCCATGAAGGCATATATTCCAAAGCAACTGGTCTCTTTGTTCTCAATGCTTTCTGTGCCATGTTTTCAGCCAACTTCTTCAATGCCTCAAGACGCTTTGCTCTATACTCTCCACCTTCTACTGTGATTGGTTTCCCAAAGAATCGTGCATATCTTGCAGTAAATATCGTTTGTAACGCATTGAGTACTGCCCCCTTTGCCCCAATTATCTTTGAAACATCGTTTCCGTCGAACTTTACTTGAATATCTTCTTCACCTTCTATTACGTCTACAAATAGATCATGGCTAAGCAGAGATACTATTTCTTTTGCCATTGCTTTGATATCTTCAAGTGTAAATTCTTTTGTCGTCATCCTTACCTTTGCTGGCCCGAATGCACTTGCCTTTTCTAGAACTTCTATAACTACATCGTCATTTTTTCTCTTGAGTTCTTCAAGCCCTTTGTTTATTGCTTCCTCTACTGACATTCCTGTTGTTTCTATTGTTTTTGTTTCCATGTTCTCACCTATTTATTCTTTTCTTTTTTTTCTTCTATTGTTGTCGCTATTTTGAATGGTGCTTGAATTAGCACTGCTGAGAATAGCGAACTAAATAACATATATAACGCAAACGCTCCTGAATACATTATTGCAAATACACCCATTACAAGTGGCATGATGTACTTCATTGCTTTCATTGTTCCCGCTCCGCCTAAGCCATTTTGCTTTTTCTTTTGGTCGTCATCATTTTTCTCTTTGCTAGGTTTTGCTGTTGGTGGTTCGGCTGGTGCAAATAGTATTGACGTTATCAAACTCAACGCTATTGTTAATAATGGCAATATTAAAAGACCATTCCACTTGCCTGCATTCTTCTTTCTTCCATGACCTCCCTTGCCGATGACGTCATGCATAACTTCTTCATATCTGTCTTTTGTTAATCCTGTCAGTCTTCCCGATGCACTTCCTGCTTGTCCTGTAACCTCTTCATATGTGGCTACTGGCGTCTTCCAAGTATCAGAGACAAATATGTTTTGTATCCATAAGAATTGGTTCTTTGCTTGTGGGTTATCACTTTTTTTATGTGCCCATGTGAATTTATATTTTTGGTCTGCTCCCTCTGAAAATCCGTAATATTCTCTAACGGCTCTTCTTGCCGCTCTTCTTGCTCTTTCAAATTGTTCTTTATTGTTCTCATTCTTTTCTATCTTGTGATAGTCTTCTGCCTTGTCTTTACCGAAGTATTCAGCGAGCGTGTCTTTAAATACTCTCTCATATGTTTGATCTGCTCTTTGGTATGACTTTGCGAACTCGTATGAAACTGTCTGTCTGAATCCAGCGAAAACTACAAAAAATATTATCATTGTAATTATTGTTGGTAGACAAGATCCTACCATTGAATATTTTTCTCTTTTATATAAAGCCATTTGCTCTTGTTGATATCTTTGCTTATCATCTGCAAATTTTTTCTGTAAGGCTTCAAGTTCTGGCTTCATTTTTTTCATCTTTGCATTATTCTTCTTCATTACTATTTGTTGCCAAATATCAAATGGTGAAAGAATTAATCTAAGTGAAATTGTGAAGACTATAACTGTTAGTCCGAAGTTTGGCACTTTCTTATTTATTGCCATCATGAACTTTGCCATAAAGTGTTTTGGTTCTGGAATTGTTGTTGCGATGTTGTGTATGTCGTCCTTTGCTCCACATGCAACTAAAAATAATGCAGAAAGACAAATCAATAAAACAACTAATAATATTTTTTTTGCTCTTTTACTTATACTAGCCATTTTGCCTTCCCTCTAAAGTTTTCTGGCACGGTATCAAAACCTCCCTTTGAAAACGGATTACATCTTATTACTCTAAAGATTCCTAAGAGTGTGCCTCGAATAACTCCCCATTTTTCTATTGCGTCGTACATATACATTGAACACGTTGGTCTGTATTTACACTTTCTGCCAATTATCTTTGACAGTGTGTGCTTATACAACTTTAAGAAAAAAAAGGCTATTTTCTTCATTTATACGCCTCAGCCTTCTCAAAAATATTATCTACTATCTTCTCTATTTCTTCAAAGGTTTTGTCTGCTATCTTTTCATTAGGAACAATTACGTACAAAAACTTCTCGTCTATCTTCTGAATCCTCTTTGCAATTATTTCCCTAATTTGTCTCTTTAATTTATTTCTATGTACAGCATTACCTATTTTCTTTGAAACCGATATTCCTATCTTTAATCCTTCTTTTGATGGTGCTTTACACAGTCTTACGTACTCTCCGTTTGTCTTTGTTCCCTTTCGATATACGTAAGTAAATGAGCCACGCTTTTTTAAGCGATTCTCTGCCTTCATTTATGCTGAAAGTCTTGCTCTTCCTCTTGCACGACGTCTCTTGATAACCTTTCTGCCTGCTGCCGATTTCATCCTTTCACGGAATCCGTGTACTTTACTTCTTTTTCTCTTATTTGGTTGATATGTTCTCTTCATATTTCGTCTCCATTTAATTAATATATGTGCTATTCAATTTTAATAAATCGTTACTCTTAAAGTCAACTAAATCATTTTTGCGAGATTTCACTTTCAATGTCTACTTTTTAACCCTAAATGCGTACTTTTTTAATAGCGAATATCTACTTTTACATCTTCAATGTCTACTTTTGAATATTCTAGATTTCATACATGAAGATCCCTATTGTTTAATTCGTTTTTCTCGTTTAAGAGAAGGTTTTTGAGGAAGGTCTCTAGATATTCTCTTGTTTCATAAATACCTTTCTCAAAATCAGAATAGTTTGCACGCACAAGTGCATTCCTAAAATACGAGGATTTTTTTGCAAAAACATCATTGGTTTCAGTGAATCCCAATGTCCTCAAATATTTGATAAAGAACACTGCTGTCGTTCTTGTGTTCCCTTCTGCAAAGATATGGATTTGCCACAGCCTTGAAAGAAATAGTGCAAGATGTTGTATAACTTCATCCATTGAAAGTCCTCTGTAACGAAATTTTTGTTCCTCTGAAAAATCATATTTAAGCATCTTCATAAGTTCAGAAGCACTTCCATACAAAACTGTTTTTCCGTTGAGTACCACTTCTTCCTTTGCAATATTAAAGTCTCTAATCTGCCCTGCAAATTTGTAAATCCCTTGAAAGAGTGTGCGGTGGATAGAAATATATTCAACTGGAGAAAACGTAAATGCTTTCTCGCAAAGAATCCTCGCAATACGTGCAGATACCTTATCTGCTTCTTCTGTCCTTTCGTCAACTGACGTTTCAACGCTCTTTCCTTCATAGTAGGTATTAATAAATCTCTCCGCTTCTTCCATTGTGAGTTTACCTTCAATATTCTGAATAGCAGTGTCTATCAAATATTTAGATGGCTTGAGCCCATCCACATCCTGAAGTCCGATTGCCGTATTCCATATATACGCCTTATGAGCCATATCTGGCTCGCTTTCTCTCAGATACTTCTCAAACGGATCTTCCCCCATATTCTTCTCCTTACATAGTTGTTTTATCACCCTACATTTATTTCATTCTCTTTCTTCGATCCGTGCACATCTCTCTGTCGAATTGTTTTGATTTTTGTTTCACGTGTGCTGTGTCGCTTTTTTGCTATTTTTTTTCTGTCTACGTCCATCCGCCACTAGGTCTTGCAAACTCCGAAAGGATGTAGCATGATTTTTATACACAGTGGTTTTACTACGATCCTATGTGTTTCTATGTTAACTTTTTGCCTCTATGTGGCTTATTCCCTTATCTGTCGACACTCCACTTAAACCTATATCTGGTCATTTGTTCTGAACGAATTTACATCTCTTCCATTGTTGGAATTCCTAATATTTGCATACTCTCTTTTAAAATGTTTGCTGTGGCGTTTACTATTGCAACTCGTGTCTTTTGAATATCTTCGTCTTCGCAAAGTACTTTGTTGTCTTTGTAAAATTTGGAAAGCTTACTTGCTACGCTCATTGCATATCTTGTTAATATTGATGGCTCTCTTTCTTCAAACGCCTTAATTAGTGCGTCTTTGTATCTAATCAACTCATTAATCAAGTCGTGCGTTGCTTCGTCTCCTAGTCCTAATATCTTGCCTGGTTTTTGATATTTTACTTTTCTTAGTATGCTTGCACATCTTGCGTATGTGTATTGTAAGTATGGTGCTGTCTCTCCTTCAAAGTTTAAAATCTTATCAAAAGAGAACGTTATGTCCTTTATTCTTCCACTCCATAAGGCTGAGAAGACAACTGCTCCCACACCAACCTTCTCTGATATCTCCTTTATGTTTAATTGGGTTTCTTTCTGTTTAATTATTCCGCTTGCCTTCTCTGTTGCCTTGTCTAAAACGTCCTCAAGCAATACCACACGGCCTTCTCTCGTTGACATTGCTCCTTCTTCTAGAGATACCATTCCAAATGCAATATGTTCCAAATCTTTTGCTTTTTCAAACCCCATTAAATTAAGAACCTTGAAAACTTGTTTGAAGTGTAGGTTCTGTTGATATGCCACAACGTAAAAGGTTTTGTAAAAATTGTATTCCTTGCCTCTATATATTGCCGCTGCAAGATCTCTCGTTGCATATAGGGTTGCTCCGTCTGCTTTTTGAATCAAGCATGGTGCCATCCCCCACTCTTCGAGGTCTACGATCTTTGCTCCTTCTGAATCTTTTAGTAGATTCTTTTTCTTAAGTTCTGCGATGACCGCATCCATTTTGTCGTTGTAGAATGCTTCGCCGTTATAACTGTCAAACTTTATTCCAAGTCTCTTGTATACCTTGTTTACGGCTCTCATAGTTATGTCTTTAAATACTTGATAATATTCGTTTGCTATTTTGTCGCCTTCTTCTATTTTCTTAAACTCTTCTCTTGCTTGGCTTTCTAGTTCTGGATGTGTCTCTGCTTCCTTATGAAATTTTACGTATAGCGTATTTACAAAATGCTCGTCTTGTTCTTTTACCTCTTCAATGCTTGACCATTTCTTTACCGCCACTATTAGTTTCCCAAACTGTGTCCCCCAGTCTCCTAAATGGTTTATCCCTACAGATTGAAACCCTAGTCTGTCAGATAACCGACAAAGTGCGGCTCCGATTACTGTTGAAGATAAGTGCCCTATATGAAATGGTTTTGCTATATTAACAGAACTGTAGTCAACACATATTTTTCTCTTCTTCCCTATATCGCAATTTATATTTGTTCCTTCAGTCTTGATTAACTCTTTCACAATCTCTTCTTCGTTGAAGAATATGTTTACATATGGTCCTGCAACTGTAACTTTTGAAATTGCCTTGTCTACGTCAATGAGTTCCTTAATCTCGTCTGCAATATCTGTTGGCTTTCTTCTTAATTTGCCACTCAATTTAAAACAAGCAATGCTGATATCTCCCATGCTTGATATTTTTGGTTTCTCTAGAACCGCAAGAATATCCTCTGTCGTCAATCCTTGAATTTTAATCTTCTTTAATATTTCTTCTATTGATATACTCATACATTAAACCTAAAGAGCACTACGTCATTGTCTCGCATTACATAGTCTTTTCCTTCGCTACGCACCTTTCCTTTCTCTCTTGCATTTGCCATTGAGCCTTCTTCAATTAGCGTCTCATAGTCCACAATTTCAGCACGGATGAACCCCTTCTCAAAATCTGTGTGTATTTGACCTGCCGCTTGTGGGGCTTTTGTGCCTCTTTTTATTGTCCACGCCCTAACTTCTTTCTCGCCTGCTGTTAGGTAACTGATTAGACCTAATAGATCATATGACACAGTTACAAGTCTTTCAAGTCCACTTTTTTCTAGTCCGTATTCCGCCATAAACATTTGCCTTTCTTCGTCTTCCATCCCTATTAACTCTTCTTCTAACTTTGCAGAAAGTACGATGCATTTTGTGTTCTCTTTCTTTGCCAACTCTTCTAATTGTTTTGAATATTCATTCCCTACTGTTTGATCTTCTCCTACGTTGGCCACATAGATATATGGCTTTGATGTTAGCAGTTGTGCTTTGTGTAAATATTCTGACTCTTCCTCGTTTAATTGCATTGATGAGAGCATCTTGCCTTCTTCTAGATTCTTTTTAAATCTTTGTAGCCGTTCTTTTTCCTGAATATATTTCTTATCTGCCTTAATTAAAGATTCTGTCTTTGCCAACCTTTTGTCTATTGTCTCTATATCTGCAAACATTAACTCATAGTTTATTGTTTCTACGTCTCTAATAGGATTCACGTCTCCATCAACGTGTACAACGTTCTCGTCCTTAAAACACCTAACAACATGAACTATTGCGTCTACCTCTCTTATGTGCGACAAGAACTTGTTGCCTAGTCCTTCTCCCTTGCTGGCTCCTCTAACTAGCCCTGCGATATCCACAAACTCTAACGTTGTTGGGGTAATCTTCTTGCTGTTGTACAATGCTGCCAATTTGTTTAACCTTTCATCTGGAACTGCAACTACGCCGACATTTGGTTCTATTGTGCAGAACGGATAATTCGCTGCCGCTGCACCTGCTTTTGTGATTGCATTAAACAATGTGCTCTTCCCTACGTTTGGTAACCCCACTACGCCTAATTTCATTTGTTCTCCTTCTTGTATACTCTTGCTTCAAATGGTTTTATTTTTCCTTCTTTCTGTTTGTCTATGTTGGTTAATATCAATTTGTATCCTTTTGCGACCTTATCAACCTTTTTGCTTGATATCTCTTTCTCGCTGAGGTTTATAAATACCAGCAGTTCTTCTCCTTCGTTCACCTTCTTATATGCCAACATGTTTTTGTCTGCTTTGAAAATCATTATAAACTTTCCGTGTATTGCTGTCTTTTTATTTTCTGCCCTTACTTGGATAAGTTTCTTATAGAAGTTTAAAATACTGTTCTTATCGCCCTCTTGTTGTTTTACGTTTATATCAACATAGTTTGGATTTACCCTATACCAAGGTGTTCCTTCTGAAAAGCCCGCATTCTTTTCGTCTGTCCATTGTACTGGCGTTCTTGCGTTGTCTCTTGCTCCGTACTTAAGATTCTCAAAAGTTTTCTTCTTGCTGAATAGCCCACTCTTCAACATAAGGTCTCTTGCGTTAAATGTTGCTACATCCACGAAGTCATCCCACTTTTCAAAAACGGTATTTGTCATCCCTATTTCTTGCCCTTGATATATAAACATTGTCCCTGTTAGGAATGCATACATTGTTGCCAAAGCCTTTGCACTTTCCTTCCAATATTTCGCACTTCCGTATCTGCTAACTATTCTTGGAATGTCGTGGTTTTCTAGGAAGTTAGTATTCCATCCTTTCCCATACAATCCTTCTTGCCAGCTGGTGTATGCTTTTTTGAGTTTCTTAATTTTAAACTTCGTCCTTATCATAGCCGCACCTATACAATCTGCTTGAACGTGTTGGAATCCAAAGACCATGTCTAAAACTCTATCTTCTCCGCCAATATATTTAAGTGCCTTCTTTGCATTAACCATTGGGGCTTCGCCTATTTGTACGGCGTCTCTTTTAGTTATTTCTTCCCTATATTCTTTTAAATACTTGAATAGGTTTGGACCATTTGCATAGTGCTCCATTCCTCTCATTACAGGTATTGGGAACCCGTTAGGTAGCCCTTCTCTTTTGCTGATATATACGATTACGTCTTCTCTAAACCCATCTACTCCTAGGTCCAAGTAAAAGTTCATAATCTTCTTTACTTCTTCTCTAACCTCAGGATTGTCGTGATTTAGATCTGGTTGTTCAACTGCAAATAGATGTAAGTAGTACTCCCCTAGTTCTTCTCTGTACTTCCAGCCATCTCCTGGGAACGTTGACATCCAATTGTTTGGTGGTCTCTTGCCTCTTCCTTTTCTCCAGAAATAATAGTTCTTGTATTTCTCGTTTCCTTCAAGACTCTTTAAAAACCACTCATGCTGGTCTGATGTATGGTTTATAACAAGGTCCATTATGATTCTAATTTCTCTCTTTTTGCATTCCGCAATAAGTTCCTTAAAATCATCCATTGTGCCGTATTCTGGTGCTATGTCATAATAGTCTGAAATATCATACCCATAATCTTTTTGTGGTGATTTATATAGCGGTGAAAACCATATGGTATTAATCCCTAACTCTTTTAAATAATCTAATTTTGAGATAACTCCCTTTATGTCTCCAATGCCGTCGCCGTTAGAATCTTTAAAACTGCGGGGCCAGATTTGATAGACAACCATTTCTTTTATCCAATCTTTCATAACGTCCCCCTCCTACACCTTCTATTTTAGTTTTTTAGTTCTCTTTATTCAACGCTGAAAAGATAGTCCATATCGGCTTTCTTTGGTGCTTCCTCATCAATCACTATTTTACTTTCTTGTAGCCCTTTATCAAAAGCGACCATATAGTGATACAAAGAAATCCCTACGTCCAACGTATGGATATTTAACCCCCCATGGATTCTTGCATGTTCTTTTGTCCCTATGTAGAAGTGTGCCTTTTCACCGTCAAAGATTATTCGCCATGGTTGCGAGTTAAGTGCACTTGGTGCCCATCTGACTAAGTCAAGGCACTCTCTCTTTCTCTCGTCTTTTACTGCTTCCATTTTGTTATTCTCAAAGAACATTTCATCTAACTCTTTTCGTCTCTTTGAACCTATAATTGCCTTTATTGCTTTCTCTTTAAAAGATGCTTTTTCTGTGCCATGCCCTATTGGTGTACAAAGCAAAATCATTTGCCCTTCTTCTGCCTTTACATCTAACACAACTTCTTCTCTCTTAAACATTCCAATCTGACAAGTGTTTAGGCCAATAGATTCTAAGTAGATAATGAACTTCTCAAATACGTAGCCACCGTCAATTAATCCGTTTTGGTTAATTGGGGTAACTAGAACCGCATACTTTGGGGCTTTCTTTACTGGCATCGTTTTAAGGTCATCTTTTAGTTCTATTCTAACCTTGCTTCCAAATGGTGTTTCAAAGTTATTGCTGTTAGAAAGGTATTCCTTAATCTTTGCTATTTCCTCTTCGGTTAGCGGAATATCTTTATATTGGCGTACAGACTTTCTGCTTTTTATAGCCTCTACTAATTTCTCATTCATTTCTCTTCCCCAATAGGCGACTCTTCTTGCGTAGAGCCATCTGTCTTTTATTCTTTTCCCTCTTCTTGTTCTGTGCCAGCGTTCTCGCTGTTGTCTTCTGTCGCCGACTCTGCAACTCTTTTTTCTAGTTCTTCTTCATTTGGGGCTATTGCAATTGACGCTATCTTTGCCTCATCTTCTTTAATCTTCATAATTCTTACGCCTTGAGATGTTCTTCCAAATCTGCTGATATCTTCTGTTGGGACTTTGATAACTATCCCGCTGTCGGTAATCAACATTAGATCGTTCCCTTTTTCAAGAATCTTAAGAGCTGCGAGGTCGCCAGTCTTCTCATTAAATGTTCCCGCCTTAATTCCCTTTCCAGCTCTGCGTTGTAGACGATAGTCTTCTAACGCACTTCTCTTTCCGTATCCGTTTGTAGTTACCGTTATAACTTCTTGCTCTTGGTCTCTTATAACTGCAACGTCTACAAGCGTATCTGTGTCATCCAATGTCATTGCCTTAACTCCACGTGCTGTTCTTCCCATTGGTCTTACATCGTCTTCGCTACATCTGATTACGTTTCCGTTACTTGCCGCTATAATCAACTCATCATTGCCGTTTGTTAATACTGCTGAGATTAATTCGTCGTCCTCATTAAACTTAATTGCTATCTTTCCGTTTCTATTAATTTGACTATATTCTTCTAGTGGGGTCTTCTTGATTAGCCCTTGTCTTGTTGCAAGCACTAGGTACTTCCCTTGTATATCCTCTGGGATTGGCAATATTGCCTTTACCTTTTCTTCGCTGTCGATTTCTAAAAGGTTTACAATTGCACGTCCTTTAGCCGTTCTACTTGCCGCTGGAATCTCATATCCCAACTTCCCAAACGCCTTTCCTGTGCTTGTGAAGATCATATATTTTTGATGTGAGTTTCCTACAAATATGTACTCTACGAAGTCATCATCTTTTGTCTTATGTCCTGCAACGCCTACGCCACCTCTTCTTTGTGTTTTGTATTCTGATACAGCCATTCTCTTGATGTATCCAGCGTGAGACATTGAGATTACGATATCTTCTTCTGGGATTAAATCTCCTTGCTCTAAATCAAAATCTCCGTATGCCATTTCTGTTGTTCTTGGCATTCCGTATTTCTCTTTGATCTCTGCCATCTCTTCTTTTACGATTGCCTTAATGTTTTCCTCCGAAGACAGTATTCTTTTGTATTCTTTTATCTCTTCTTCTTTTTCGTGTTTTTCGTTTTCAATCTTCTCAACTTCCAAACCTGTTAATCTTTGAAGTCTCATGTCTAAGATTGCAACTGCTTGTCTTTCAGATAATATAAATCTTTCCATCAAGTTGTTCATAGCGTCTTGTCTGTCGGTTGATTTCTTTAACGTCTCAACAACTTCATCTATGTTTGCTAGAGCGATTGAGAGTCCTTGTAGAATGTGTAACCTTTCTTCTGCTCTTTCTAGATCAAATCTTGTTCTTCTCTCAATAACTTGAATTTGGTGTGCGATGTAATGGCTTAAAATTTCTTTAAGATTTAAAATCTTTGGTGTTCCATCAACTAGAGCCAACAAGATGATTGAATATGTTATTTGTAACTTTGTCTTCTTGAATAATTGATTTAGCAACACTTGTGGAACGCAGTCTCTTTTTACCGTTATAACGATTCTTAACCCTCTTCTGTCTGATTCATCTATTAGGTCTGCGATTCCCTCAACTCTCTTTTCTTTGTGAAGGTCTGAAATGCTTTCTACCAACTTTGCCTTGTTTACTTGATATGGCAACTCTGTGATTATTATCCTTGCTCTTTCTCCTTCCTTCTCTTCAATTTCGCATTTTGCTCTAAGTACCGCCTTGCCCTTTCCTGTCTCATATGCTTCACGTATTCCTCTTCCGCCGAAAACGATACCTCCTGTTGGGAAGTCTGGGGCTTTTATGTACTTCATCAATTCCTTAACGCTCATGTCTGGGTTATTTATCAATGCCGTTGTTGCGTCTATTGTTTCACGTAAATTGTGTGGTGGGATTGATGTTGCCATACCAACTGCAATTCCGTCTGCTCCGTTTACAAGGATGTTTGGGAACTTTGAAGGTAGGACTGTTGGCTGTTCTCTTGTTTCATCAAAGTTTGGATAGAAGTCAACCGTCTTCTTTTCTATGTCTCTTAACATCTCTAGCGAAATCTTGCTCAATCTCGCTTCTGTGTATCTGTTTGCAGCTGCCGGGTCTCCATCAACAGAACCAAAGTTTCCGTGTCCATCAACTAGTGGGTGGTTGATTGAGAAGTCTTGTACCAATCTAACCATTGCATCATATACTGCTGCGTCGCCGTGTGGATGGTATTTACCCAAAACGTCACCAACTGTTGTTGCACATTTTCTATATGGCTTATCTGGTGTTAATCCGCTCTCATGCATTGAATATAGGATTCTTCTGTGTACTGGCTTCAATCCGTCCCTTACGTCTGGGATTGCTCTTGAAATATTAACGGCCATTGCATATGAAATGAATGACCTTTTAAGTTGATGCTCGATATCTTGGTTAGTTATTTTTGATTTCTCTAAATGTTCTACAAATTCTCTTTCTTTTTCGTGTGCCATACTTCCTCCTAAATGTCCAAATCAGCAACAAGTGTTGCGTTTTGTTCTATGAACTCTCTTCTTGCTTCTGGAACTTCGCCCATTAGAATTGTGAACAATTCGTCTGCGGCAACTGCGTCTTCCATAGTTACTTTGATCAACGTTCTTCTCTCTGGATCCATTGTTGTTTCCCAAAGTTGTTCTGGGTTCATTTCTCCAAGTCCTTTGTATCTCTGTAGGTCTCCAACCTTCTTTCCTTCGTTCTCTTCATAATGTTTCTTTAACGCTTCTTCGTCGTAGAAATACAATTCTTGTTTTCCTTTTTGAAGTTTGTATAAAGGTGGTTGTGCAATGTATACATGTCCATTTGTTATTAATGGCTTCATGTATCTGAAGAAGAAGGTCAGTAACAAAATTCTGATATGGCTTCCGTCTACGTCGGCATCGGTCATACAAATGATTCTGTCGTATCTTAATTTGCTTTCGTCGAACTCTTGATTGATTCCACATCCGAAAGCGGTGATCATCGCTCTAATTTCTTCGTTCTCTAAAATTCTTTGAATTGTCGCCTTTTCAACGTTTATGATTTTACCTCTTAAAGGCAATATTGCTTGGAATCTTCTGTCTCTTCCTTTCTTTGCACTTCCGCCTGCAGAGTCTCCCTCAACAAGATATATTTCACAAAGTTTTGGGTCTTTCTCTGTGCAATCGTTCAACTTGCCTGGCAAAGATGTTGATTCTAACGCATTCTTTCTTCTTGCCGTTTCTCTTGCTAGTCTTGCAGCTTCTCTTGCCTTCTTTGCTTGTACCGTTTTCCATACAAGGTCTTTTGCCTGTTGTGGATGTTCTTCAAGATATGTTCCAAGACCGTCTATTAGCGCTTGAGATGTCAATGCTCTTATTTCGCTGTTCCCTAATTTTGTCTTTGTTTGTCCTTCAAATTGTGGTTCTCTTAATTTAACAGAAATAACGGCTGTGATTCCTTCTCTTGTATCTTCTCCTGTTAATTTATCTGCGTCCTTTAAAACACCTAGTCTTCTTCCTGCATCTGATATTACTTTTGTGAGTCCACTCTTAAATCCTTCTAAGTGAGTTCCGCCTTCTTCTGTGTTGATGTTGTTTGCAAATGTTAAGATGTTTTCACTGTATGACTCATCATACTGAATAGCCATTTCTATTTCGCCGTTTAAATACTCCTTACGGATATATATAACTTCTGGGAAGACTGGTTCTTTATTTTTTGTTAGGTTCTCTACGAATGAAACAATTCCGCCGTCATAACAGAACTTGTCTTCTTTTTCTCTGCCTTCTCTCTTATCTGCAACAACAATTGTTATCCCTTTATTCAAATATGAAAGTTCTCTCAATCTCTTTCTAATTTGAGCATAGTCAAAATCTAGAGTCTCAAATATTTGCTCGTCTGGGTAGAATGTGATGATTGTTCCTGTTTCTGTGGAGTCTCCAACAACAGCCAAAGGTCTTTCGGCAACACCCCTGTTGAACCTTATTCTGTGTAACTTGCCGTTTTGTTTAACCTCAGCAACCAACCACTCTGACAATGCATTAACACAAGAAACACCAACACCGTGCAACCCACCAGAAATCTTATACGCTCCGTCTTCATTTGAAAACTTTCCGCCTGCATGAAGTTTTGTTAGAACAACCTCAACTGCCGACTTGTTTACCTTTTCAATAATCCCTGTTGGAATTCCACGTCCGTTATCTTCTACCCTAACGGCACCCTCTTTTGTTATCTCAACCTTGATTGTGTCGCAATATCCGGCCAAAGCCTCGTCGATAGCGTTGTCTACGACTTCTGTAACTAAATGATTCAATCCTCTGGCATCGGTTGAGCCAATGTACATCCCTGGTCTTTTACGAACAGGATCAAGTCCTTCAAGAATCTGAATGTCCTGTGCGTTATATTCTCTTTTTTCTGCCATTTTAACTCCTATATATAAATAAATTAATTATTATATTATATAAATCTTTATATTAAATGTAAAATAAAATAATATAAGGCAGTCCGCCCCTCGCTCAATCAAAAACAGTCATATTTTGCCTTGTTTTGCTGTTTTAACGGCGTTTCTGTTCTTTCTTGATAAAACTGCCCGCCACAGATTTCTTGCTCTTTAAAACGCAAAATAACCGCCTTTCAACATTCGGTTTTTATTGTTTGGGTGCATGATATGGTCTGTATTTTCTCTTTTGGGCTATCTGTTCGGGTAAAATCGCTTGCTTGTTGTCTTTTCGGTGCTGTTAATACTTATCTATATCCTTGTTGACAAAGACTAAATCCCAACATAAATTTCGGCTAGTTCTCTTATCTTTTCTAATATCTCTTGTTTCTTTCTGTATCTTTCGCCATCTCTCCGTGAAGTTGGCGGCATAATGCTGTCTAGCTCGTCCCCGACGTTTTCAACTTCCCCTTTTTCGATAGATTTGTTGATAAGGTGTTCTGCGTCTTTCTTGAGTCTCTCTGCTACAATCAACTCCTTCATTTTTATTTCCTTTTGTTTCTTGGCGTACTCGTAGAACTTCTCAATTATATCGTCTACGTTCTTTATTTCTTCTAGGCATGTGTTGTCAATAAAGCCAACAATCAGTCCTTCCTTTGCTCTCGTCGCTAGACTTGATCTTATTGTTTTGACGATTTCCTGTTTTAGTGCTTCTTTATCACCATTCTTTCGTGGTGCGTCAAATATTAACCTTAAAATATATATTACGTCTATCTCTACTGTTTTTAACAACTCTATTTGAAACTCTACGTCGGCAAAGTCAACCTCGTTTTCTTCCCCATCGCCGTCTTTGTTTTGTCTGTCTATACCTTCTCTAATGTCGTAGTACACGCTGGTCATGTCTTGCATTTGTCTTGGAGATATAATCTTTTCAAAGTCCCCAAACTCGTCAAAATTTCTCAAAATATTTTCCAGCTTGAGCAGTTCTCCAAAAAGTATCACAAATTCTTTTTTCTCTTTGGCGGATTCTATTATTGTAGGATCTGGAAATTTGTTTATGAGTTCGTTACAAGTGTCTATATATCCTCTAATGTGTCTTTCTGTCACTTCGTCTATATATCCGTTAATATAGTCTTCAAAGCGTCTTTCTAGGATAATCTTTGCACTCTTGTCGTCGCCAAATAGTCTTATAGCCTCATTCGTTGCTTCTTCCAGATTTCTGAAACATACTATATTTCCAAATTTTTTTGTTTTGTTAAGAATGCGGTTGGTTCTTGAAAATGCCTGTATAAGTCCGTGATATCTTAGGTTCTTGTCAACAAACAATGTGTTTAGCCTAGGAGCGTCAAACCCTGTTAGAAACATCCCGACAACTATGATTAGATCAATCTCTCCATCCTTTACTCTTTTTGATAGGTCTTTATAGTAATTTTGGAACTCGTTTCCGCTTGTTGAGAAATTCGTTTTAAAGTATGCATTATAATCCCCAATTGCCTTGTCTAAGAACTCCTTTGATGAAGTTTCCAAGCAAGAAGGATCCATCCCTTCCTCTGGGGTTTCTCCGATGCCTCCTTGTTCTTCGTTTGGAGCAAATGAAAAGATCGTTGCGACTCTTATTCTTTTTTCTTCGGGAGCTTCTTTTTGTTCTTTTTCAAACTCTTCGTAATATAATTTTGCCGCCTCAATGCTCTGTACGGCAAACATGGCGTTAAACCCTTCCTTTCTCTTCTGTTCTAAACTCACATATTCGTTGCGGTGTGTTTTTGTATTAAATACTTTGCGAATGTGTTTTGTTACCTCAGCAATCCTCTCTGGATGGCATAGCAGTTGTTTCTCTATCTTGCGTAATTTTGCCTCATCTTTCTCTTCTTCTGCCTCTTTAAATTTCGCTTCGATGTTGTTGTAGTCTACCTTAAATTTCAGAACCTTGTTGTCTCGTATTGCGTCTGTGATGACATAACTGTGAAGTTGTGCCCCAAAGATACTTGATGTGGTTTCCCCACCAAAAGAGTTTTCTGCGAATATTGGAGTTCCTGTAAATCCGAACTGATAGTATTTCTTGAACGACTTTCTTATGTTTTTCTGTGCTTCACCAAACTGGGAACGATGGCATTCGTCAAAAATCAAAACGCACTCTTTAGAATATATTGGATGTCCTGGATTTCTTTTCACAAATTCGTTCAGTTTTTGAATGGTTGTAACTACAATGCGGTTGTCGTCTTTTTCAATACATTCTTTGAGTGCCTTGGTGTTCTTGCTGCCGTTTACACTATCTGGTTGGAATCTTTGGTATTCCTTCATTGTCTGATAGTCCAAGTCCTTTCTGTCTACTACAAAAAATACTTTGTCTATAAAATCAAGTGCCGTTGCAAGTTTTGCTGCTTTGAATGATGTAAGAGTCTTTCCAGATCCTGTCGTGTGCCAAACATATCCGCCTCCTTCTGGTTTGCCCGCCTTTCCTCCTTCATGGCTTGATTTTATCTTCCACAGAATTCTCTCTGTTGCTGCTATTTGGTATGGTCTCATAATTAGCAAAGTGTTATTAGCGTCAAACACACAGTACTTTGTAAGAACCTCTAAAAGGACTCTCTTTTCAAAAAACGTACCTATAAAGTCTTCTAAATCTCTAATTGCATTGTTTTTCGCATCCGCCCATTCGCAAGTAAATTCATAATTGTTTTTGTCTCTCTTTGTTGTGTTTGCAAAATACCTTGTATATGTTCCGTTTGAAATTACAAAAACTTGAACATACTGGTACAGCGAGTCTTTATTGTTCATGCTTTCTTTGCTATACTTATGCATTTGGTAGAATGCTTCAGACAATTTGACGCCTCTCTTTTTTAGTTCCACATGAACAAGAGGCAATCCATTTACCAAAATGGTTACATCATAGCGATTTCGTTTCTTCCCTTCCCCCCACACTTGATTCGCAACTTGAAGATGGTTGTTGTTAATGTTTTTCTTATCAATTATCTTAATGTTTCTCAGAGCCCCATTATCAAATGTAAAGTCGTAAACATGGTTCTCTTGTACTTTTCTCGTTTTTTCTACCAGCCCTTCGCTTGGAACGTCTAAATACTCTGCCAAGAATCTTTTCCATTCGTTATTTGTAAATGTTACGCCATTCAACGCCTCTGTCTGTTTCTTTAGGTTGGCACGCAATTCTTCGTTCGTGTTTGCTTCTAGTACTTCATACCCTTGTGCCGCTAAGCTTTCAACCATCCACCTTTCAAGTTCTGGTTCGCTTTGGTATTGCCCCTCTGCCTGTTTCCTTTCCTTTTTAAAATTTGCCAAAATTATGCCATTGGTCATCTCGGCAATTGTGTGTGTGGTATCCCTATTCTCTTCTCTGTCCATTTCGCCCTATTATGCTTGTCCTTCATCTTCTCTTTTAAAACTTAACAGTTTCCCTCTATAGTGTTCATACTGCTTTTGTCTTAACTCTATTTCTTTTGGCAAGCCCTTTATTGTATTTTGGACTAATTCGTCAAACTTATCAAGAATCGCCACTACATGATTTTGTACGGCTATTGGTGGAACTGGAATCTTTATCTGTGAATATTTAGAAATCCAAACTCTCTTGTGCTCTGTTATGTCCATCTTTATTGTTTGCATGTAATGGTAACAATATCTAAGATTTGTGTTCTCTCGTGGCTTCAATATTTTAAGTGCCGAAGATTTAACTTTAAAGCCGAAATCTACCCAATGGTTTCCTGATGTGAAGTCGTCAAATATAATAACTGACTTCCCCTTACTCGCTTCGTATATCCCTTGTGTTTCGTTTGTGTATCCTAGCACAAAAGTTTGCCCCGCTGTTAGGACTGGCACGTCGTACTTGTCGTCGTATGCTGTTGATTTAACTATATACTTTGATGGCTGTTCATAGTCTAGTAGCGTTTCAAACTTTTCCCAACTTACTCTATAAAGTTCAACGCCAACTATATCTGCTGCTTCTTTTAATACTCCAAAGTATTCCTTAGATATTATTTGCTCTGTCTGTCTGTCTGTCTGTCTGTCTGTCTGTCTGTCTGTCTGTCTGTCTGTCTGTAAAGATTGTCTTGCCCTCTGTGTCGAATGTCAATAACTTTTCACGATAATACTCGTATTGCTTTCTTCTCTGCTCTATCTCTTGTGGCAATAGTCCTTCCGTGTCTGAAAGTATGGTTTGAAACTTGTCGAGTATTTCTGAAATTTTTTCTTGAATCTCAATAGGCGGAATAGGAATCTCGATTTTTTTCATCATGGTTTTTGATATGTTAAATCTTGTAACTCCCGATGCGGTTTTCTCAATTTTCTTCCTAATAAATTCCGCCCGAAACAAATGTTTTGAAAATTTTGGCAATAACATTCTTTTGTCGTGTACCCTTAGAAAAAAACAGAAACTGTTTAAATATATATCTTCCTTAATTTCATCAGTAATAACAGAAGACATTCCGCTTTCGTCTTGCGTTTCCGACGATCCTGTAAACAATATATCTCCTTTTTGAAGTTTCCTTTGATTTTCTCCTGCTTTAATCTTGACTTTATCTTTTGTTTTCAGATCCGTTTCAAGATTTGTATATACATTTTTATATGTTATAAGTTTTGCGTTGCCGTCTACAAAGTCTTCCTTTGCCTTCCCTATTATTCCGCCAAAAAACTCTCCTATCTCCCCAAGCGTGGCATATTTTAATCTATACCCCCCCCCATCTTCGCCGAGTTTTTTGGAGAGTTTGTTCAAATATTCCTCGCTTAAAAGCAGATTCCTATAATAGTCGTATTGTTTAATCCTACTTTGTAATTCAGTCTGTAATTCAGTCTGTAATTCAGTAACACATTCTGTGAACTTGTCAAGTATTTCTACTATCCTTTCTTGGGTTTCTGTGGGTGGGATTGGAATCTTGATTTTCTCTACTTCGTTGCTCATCAACTTTGGGTTTCCAGATCCTCCCTTTACGTGTTTTTTCGCTTCTATTTGTAGCCAATAGACAATAAATTTAATCAGCACTTTTTTGTTTTCTTTTGGTCTTATGAGCCCGCAAACATTTGTTATTGAAAATTTTCCTTTCCTATAGAACACTGTGCCAGCATATGCTCCATCTGTAGTCCATGTTGCATATTCTCCATCAAAATCGTAAGTGTCTATCTGCCCTATCTCTCCGTTGTTTCTTGTTTGAGAAGAATATACAGGGAATGTCCCCTTATGTTGTTCAAGATATGTTTTAGATATTACTCGTCCTCTCTTTATGTCGCAAATCTCTCCCAGTTTCTTCCATTCCACTTTTACATTTTTTAGAAACTCATCTTTCTCTTTCATCTTCTTGTTCGTCCTCTTTTATAATCCTTTCTAGACTTTTAATTCCTTGTAAATACCCTTTTTCAACTGGTGAAAGATTCTCTTTCTGATATTTCATATATTCAAAAGTTGCCTTTTCAGCCGCTTGCTTGTTGCTGATCTTCCCTCCGTCCTCTAACACTTTTTCTCCAGTTGCCCTAAGGATATTGTCCAATGTTTCTGCATAGTCAATCATATACATGGGCCTATGTTTAATGGCTTGCCTCTCTGCTATTTCAAAAAATCCTGATACGAGTCTGTTCAGATCGTTTAATTCTTCTTCTGTAAGATAGTTTTTTGCAATTAAAATATCGCTCTTTTGGGGGAAATTCCCTGCGAAAGCAGTGAGTCCCATAAATTCTTTTGTGCTATCTGCCCTTGTATAAATCACTTCTGCTGCAGTTTTCCCATGCACTGCGTAATGAAGTTTGTTCTGTACCATTTTGAAAAACGCTATCGTCTCACTGCTCGTTGGATCGTAGTCGATGCTCGTTGCATATAAGTCTAATACTTTCCTATACATAACCTTTTCCGATGAACGAATATCTCGAATTCTTTCTAGGAGTTCTTCCCAATATTTTCCTCCTCCCAAATTTTTCAAGCGTTTGTCGTCCATGGTAAAGCCTTTAATCATATATTCTTTTAACCTTTCTGTTGCCCACTTTCTAAATTGTGTTGCTATCTTTGATTTTATTCTATATCCTAGCGAAATCACCATGTCGAGGTTATAATGCAAAACGTTATACTGCTTTCCATCTGAGGCAGTTGTTCGGAAATTCCGAACAACTGAATTCTCCTCAAGTTCTTTCTCGTCAAATATGTGTTTTATATGCTCGCTAATATTGGTTTTGCTTGTTTGATATAGCTCACAAAGTTGAGTCTGTGATAGCCACACTGTCTCGTCAACAAGGCGAACGTCTATTTGTGCTTTCCCTTCTTCTGTGTTGTAGACTACTATTTCGCCGCTGTCTTCTCTCATGTCTTTACTCATTTTCTAACTCCTCTACTATCTCGTTTATAGATGCTCTTAACTTATCTATTTTCTCAACTGTCTCCGCTATTTCCTTGTTTAGCACTTTTATGTCTACCTTCTCTCTTGTGTCTTCTTTTTCTACGTATGTTGATACCGATAGGTTGTAGTCATTTTCTGCTATCTTGTTTAATTCAACAAGTTTTGAAAAATGTGTTGTTTCTTTCCTATTTTTAAGTTCTTCAACTATTACTTCTATGTTCCTTTCTTCAAGTATGTTGTTGTTTGCTTCTTTCTTAAATCCCTTACTTGCATCTATAAAAAGAACCTTGTTATCTGTCTTGTTCTTTGACATAACTAAAATGCAAGTGGCTATTGATGTCCCAAAGAACAGATTTTCTGGAAGTTGAATTATACATTCAATGAAGTTGTTATCAACTAAATACTTCCTAATTTTTTGCTCCGCTCCTTTTCTATAAAAAATTCCTGGGAAACATACGATGGCAGCCTTTCCTTTGCTTGAAAGATATGACAATGAGTGCATAATGAAGGCGAAGTCTGCATAAGCCTTCGGGGCTAGCACGCCTGCTGGAGCAAATCTTTCATCATTTATTAATGTTGGATCTTCGTCCCCCGTCCACTTTGTTGAATATGGCGGGTTTGAAACAATTGCATCAAACGGCTTTTCTTCTCTGTGTAATGGATTTATTAGTGTGTCGCCTCTTTTTATTGAAAAATTGTTATAATTAACGTTATGAAGAAACATGTTCATTCGTGCTAGGTTATAATTTGTTATGTTAATTTCTTGCCCAAAAAAACCTTCCTCTATGATCTTATTATCAAATTGTTTTTTCATTTGTAAAAGCAAACTTCCGCTCCCACACGTAGGATCATATACTTTGTTTATTTTGGTTTTGCCTTCCATAACAATCCTTGCCAAAAGTTTGGCTACTGTCTGTGGCGTAAAGAATTCCCCTCCTGATTTCCCAGCATTACTAGCGTAGTTTGAAATCAAATACTCATATGCATCTCCAAACGCATCTATGTCGTTGTTTCTGAAGTCCTCAAATTTAATTCCCGCTATCCCCAACAATATATCTGCGAGTCTCTTGTTTTTTTCTGCAACACTTCCGCCCAATCGGTTACTGGTTGTGTCTAGGTCGTCAAAAAGTCCTTTAATGTCGTCTTCCGACGCATAGCCTATTGCACTTCCTTCAATTGCTTTAAATATATTTGCCAAATCTATATTTAAATTTTCATTGTCTTTTGCTGTTTTAACGACATTCTCAAACAGTTGACTTGGTAACATGAAAAAGCCCTTGTCTTCTACTGTATTTGGTCTAAAGTCCTTTTCTGCTTCTTGGTCAGAAATCTTAGCATAATCAAACTCTGGATCCCCTGCTTCGTGCTCTGCGTGATTGAGGTACTCTGTGATGTTTTCTGAAATAAATCTATAAAACAAAATTCCTAAAACAAATTGTTTAAAATCCCATCCGTCTACTGCTCCTCTTACATTATCAGCAATATTCCATATTTTTTTGTGGAGTTCTGCTCTCTGCGTTGTTTCGTTGTTCGCCTTTGTTAAATCTGACACTTCCTCTCCCTCTCGTTTTTTATTGACTATTTAATGATATCAAAATTTTATTGTCTATTGCTGTTTTTGTTGGCTTATAAATTCTCCTTTTTTTTCATATCTCAACTCTGTTTTATAAAAGTGCGTAAATACGCATTTTTGTTAAGTCTGCCTATGTTGCTGGTTTTTTCTTATTTAAAATTAAAATCTCAATACTGTTATCCTTTTGTGTTTTGTGCCTCATTGTAAGGAAGACTCTATGCCCCCTATAAAAGATGGCCATTTGAGCATTTAACTGCTCATTTAAATCGTAAATCCTTTTGGCTTGTTGTCTTATATTTTGATAATATATTAGTGCGCTCTGCGCTATAATATTTGGGGCAAAATCTTATATGATTAACATAAAAAATAGACCCTTGGATGGGCTAACGTTTATTGACTTATTTGCTGGTTTAGGCGGGTTTAGGCTTACACTGGAATCTTGTGGTGCGAAGTGTGTATATTCTAATGAGTGGGATAGGTTTGCTCAAGAGGTTTATAAAAACAACTTTGGAGAAACTCCGGACGGAGATATTACCAAAGTAGATGAAAGTTCTATTCCTGATCACGATATTCTCTGTGCTGGATTTCCTTGTCAGGCGTTCTCTATAAGCGGTAACCAAAAAGGCTTTGAAGACAGTCGTGGCACTCTCTTCTTTGATGTTGCAAGAATTATCAAAGCAAAACGTCCAAAGGTTGTTTTTATGGAAAACGTTAAAAACTTCGCAACTCATGACAATGGAAAAACTCTACAGATCGTACAAAACTCCTTGGATGCCTTGGGATATTCTTTTTTTCAGAAGATCATTAACGCTGCGGACTTCGGCATTCCCCAAAAAAGGGAACGTCTTTATATGGTGTGCTTCAGAAAAGATTTGCTAATCTCTAGTTTTAATTTCCCAAGGTCGCTTGTGTTAAGTAGATTTGTAGAAGATGTCCTCTTAGACGACGAATCTTTAATTCAAAATCTATATGTTGAGCGGAAAGACGTTACATATAATAATGAACAAAACAATTCATATAACAACAAGCCCATTAGGTTGGGAATTATAAATAAAGGCGGTCAAGGAGAGCGTATATATAGCACAAAGGGAGTAGCCATAACTCTTTCTGCTAATGGTGGTGGCATTTTTTCTAAGACTGGAGGATATCTTATTAACGGCAAACCACGGAAACTTCACCCACGAGAATGTGCACGATTGATGGGATATCCTGACTCATATAAACTATGCAAAAGCAACAGTCAAGCATACAAGCAATTGGGGAATTCTGTTGTCATAGATGTCCTTCAATATATTGCTGTAGAAATCGGAAATTCTCTGAACGGTGTTTCTCATGAATGAAATTCCGTTTAGAAATTGGCTATCCTCAAATGGGGTGAACAAAAAGGTTATAAGCGACATTGTGTCTCGCCTTAAAAGACTTGAAAGAGAACTTTGCCCTTTGGATATTGACGAACAGTATCGTAATGATAGATGCCACCTTCTTATAATGGCATTTGCGAAGAAGGGTAATAATGAGGAAATGAGACAATTCCCAAACCACTCACTACCGATTGGAAAATACCATATGAATTCTTTTAGGCTTGCTCTAAGAAAGTATGTCAACTTCTGCGATGCCTTTAACGCAAAACCTGTTTAAATTCCGAATGACTGATTCCTGCTGTATTGTTATAGTTGATAGAAAAAATTACATTTGCATTTTTTGTATTGGATAATTTCCTTATTTCATATTCCGCCTCCCTTTTTGAAAACATATACTCTTTGCCTCCTAAAAGGAACTTTGTGCCGTGAAGGCTTGCAGAAGATGTTACAAATATCTTTCCTCGTTCTTGGCAGACAGTAACGTTGCTATAGTTACTTTTTATAAAGCTGATTATTTCAATTATGCTTCTTTCTCCAACAGTACTTGATCCGCTTTTCTTGACTCTATATGTTGCTTTTATATCAAAATATCTTTCAATTTTTCCTATTGGGATGATATTGAAATTGTTAGTTATAAAGAATTTTACTTCTTTGTTAGCATATACCTCTTTTATCCATTCTGAAAAGACATCATCATCAGCGGTAATTTGTATGGCTTTCCCTTTTGTGCCAGCCTCTCGGTATGCGTCAAAATTGTTGTTCATATGATTGATAATTAATTGTGCAAACTTGTTTAATTTGCTGTTGTTCTTAATACTGTATTCAAACACTTTCCTTTCGCTATTTGGCAAAAGAACGAACTGCCCACATTGTGCGGGCGATTTTTTTATCTCAATATAGAAACGTGAACCGTTTGCACTAGTAATTTCCCAACCCTCACGCTATAGGAATTTAAACAAAACATCCCAAAATTAGCAATTTTTAATGTCAATCATAAAATAACGCAACAATCAGAGAGA